>CALVXL010000078.1 GCA_944369635.1 uncultured Clostridia bacterium | reverse complement strand
CTCAGGATCGTGCACGATGGATATGACGATGGAAACCTTTTGCTTCATTCCCGTGGAAAGATTGGCAACCTTGACTTCTTTAAACTTATCAATACCGAATTTTTCGAATAATTGTTTTTTACGGCTGTCGCGCACTTCCGGCGAAATGCCGTGCAGTTCGCTGAAGAAATCGAACAGATAATTGGGCGTGAAAAAATCCTCGAGCTTTAACTCGCTGGTCAAAAACCCGATCTTGCCGCGCACCTTTTCTTCCTCATGCACGGCGCTTGCCCCGTCGACGAACACATCCCCCGAATCGGGTTTGATCAGCGTGGACAATATCCTTAAGCACGTGGTTTTGCCCGCGCCGTTCGGCCCTAAAAGTCCGTATACTTCCCCCGCATAGGCTTTGAAGGACAAATCGTCGAGCGCCACTTTTACCTGCAGATTCGTCCGCTCGATCTTGCGCTGTTTTGCGGACAAGCGAAACGTCTTTCTCAGATTCTCCACATTGAGAACTTCCCGCATAGAATCCCTTTCCTTTTTTAATTTCGTAATAATAGTAGCAATGCCTTTTGAAAAAGTCAAGCATGCGAACGCTCTGCGCAAAAAAAACCGCCGCTTACACATTTTTCGCCTTTTTTCGCCGGGCATAACGCAACACTTATGCGCACATTATATAATGTACAAGTCTATTTTGTCAAGCGTTTTCCGTTTATAATTATATTATGTACGGATTAGATAATTTGCAGGTGAGATTATGAAACTGAGAATACTCGATATCTTGAAAGAAAAGGGAAAAAGCAAATACTGGCTTTATATGCAGATGGGGCTTAGTTACCAGAATTTCAACCGACTGGTTACGGGACAGACGGCCTCCATTAAATTTGAAAATCTGAAAGCCCTTTGCGATATACTCGATTGCACGCCGAACGATTTATTCGAAGAATATAAAGACGTGAAATAATAATCTCCGTCGATAAAAAATAACAACCGCGCGCCGCTTTATACAAAAGCGGCGCGCGGTGCATAAAAATCATAAAAATTATTCTTAAAAGGATTTCCGACGCGGGCAACGCGTCTTTTTTATTGAAGCAACAGCTCCTTTATGAGCTTTACGTCGCCGAAAAACTGATATGCGGCGATCCCCGCGGCTTTCGCGCCCGCCACGTTTTGAGCCAGGTCGTCGAAAAACACGCACTCTTGAGCACGCAGATCAAACCTTTCAAGCAAAATCCGATAAATGCGCGGATCGGGCTTGACGACCTTTTCGCACCCCGACAAGACAAACCCGTCGAAATGATCGAAAATGCGGAAAAAATGCAGATTTTTATAAAAATACTCCGGCGCGTTGGATAAAAGAAACAATTTATATCCGCGCGCTTTCAATGCCGAAACCACCGCTTCTATACCATTTATGTACGGCGTACGCATAAACCATTCGGCAAAAAAACGTTTGCAAGGAACGTGCAGCCGTTCGGGCAGGCGGGACAGCGTTTCTTTTAAATACGTTTCGTAGTCGTAGCCCGCGTCCACTTTTGCCCAGTCTTCCCCGATCGCCTTTTTCAGTACGGGAAAATCGGCCTCGTTTTCGGCAAAAGAGCAAATCAAGGCGTCGATGTCCGTTTTGCAGATGACGTTTCCGTAATCGAAAATCACGTTTTTTATCATTTCAGATACGCCTCCAAGCGATAAATGGGAAAATGGTTCAGGGAAAAACGCTCCTCGTATTCGGTGGTAACGTTGCCCTCGAACCCGCTTTTATGCAAATCGAGGGAAATATTGCGCAGGGCAAATCCGTTTTCGGTAAAACTTTCGATAGAATATTCAAAAAAGTGCATATTATCGGTTTTTTGCCATATGTCCCCGCCCTTTTTGAGCAGTTTTTTGTAAATTTCAAGAAAACGCGCGTTGGTCAGCCTGCGGTTTTCATATGAATTTTTCGGATACGGACAGGAAAAATTGAGATAAATCCGCTCCGCGCAGTGCGCGGGCAGAAAGCATTCGGCGTTTTCCGCGCTGAGATTTAAAAAACGCACGTTCTTCACCCCCGCGGCGTTCGCCTTTTCCGCCGCCGCCACGATGACGTTAGACAGTTTTTCAATGCCGATGAAGTTTTTCTCGGGATGATTGAGCGCCGTTTCCACGATGAATTTTCCGCGCCCGCAACCGAATTCCACTTCAATCGGGTTATCGTTGCCGAAAAGCGCGAAAAGATCGAAAAGCGCGGTCTTTTCCTCCATGCTCTTTTGATAAAATTCGCGGCTTTCCAGCACGTATAAAATGCCCTTCTGCGCTTCGAGCCGCTCGGTTAAATGTTTTTTCTTACGCATTCTCATACGCTTATTGTAGCATATCGAAAAAAATTTATCAAGCGCAGAACCAAGCGGCGTAAGTTTTTTAAGGATTGGAAAAAATTGTTGATATTCCTTGAAAATTATGGTAATATGTTTTTAAAATCTGCATATATTTATAGGAAGGAGACTTTTTATATGAGAAAAATTATTTCGGTCATAGGCGACGCGGTCATCGATAAGGACGGCGATAAATTCCGCCTCGCTTACGAAACGGGTAAAATGCTCGTCGATAACGGATACAGGGTGCAGTCGGGCGGCATGGGCGGCGTGATGGAAGCGGCGTTCATGGGCGCGCACGCATCCCAAAATTATAAGGAAGGCGACACCGTCGCGCTGATACCCTCTTTCGACATTCACGAAGCCAACAAATACGCCGACATCGTGATTCCTACGGGGCTCGACATGATGCGGAACGCCCTCGTAGCGAACGCTTCTGCGGTGATAGCCGTGGGCGGCGGCGCGGGCACGCTTTCGGAAATCGCTCTGGCGTGGTCGTTGAAGCGCCTGATTTTGGCGTATAAAAACGTGGACGGCTGGAGCGGCAAAGTTGCCGACACGCGCATGGACTACCGCCAGAGATATCCCTTTGAAGACAGAGTCTTCGGCATCTCCACCCCCGACGAAGCGGCTAAACTCTTAAAAGAAAAAATCGAACTTTATAAAGACTATCATCAGGGCATTAAAATGCTCGATCTGAACGGCTGATACATGAAATATGAAAGCGATACGCTTTGCCGAAAATTTAAAAATTTTGCGGCAAAATAAAAATATGACGCAAAAAAGTTTGGCGGATATGATAGAAGTAGATTAAAGGACGATCAGCGCATGGGAAAAAGGCATATGCGAACCGAGTTTTGCCCTTTTGAACAAACTATGCGAAGTATTTGACGAAACTTTTGACGGAATTCTGACTTAAAAAAACGTCGGCGAGGCAATGATTGCCCCGCCGATATTTTTAATCATTAACTCAGAGAATTTACTTGTTTTTTTCGCAAAGGAAATCGATTGCGCGGAGATAACCGTCAAAACCCAGCCCGCAGATGGTCTTTTGCGCGTACAGGGAAACATACGAAATTTTACGGAAATCTTCCCGCTTAGAAATGTCGGTGATGTGCACCTCCGCGGTGGGGATGTTCACGGCTTTCAGCGCGTCCAAGATCGCCACGGACGTGTGCGTATAAGCGCCGGCGTTTAACACGATCCCGTCGAATCTCCGATAGGCCTTCTGAATACGCGTGACGATATCCCCCTCGTAATTCGACTGAAAAAATGATACCCTTACCCCTTTTTTCCGCGCATATTCCTTGATCATTCGCACGAGCGAGGCGTAATTTTCCTTTCCGTAAAGCGACTTTTCGCGTATACCGAGCATGTTCAAATTCGGTCCGTTGATGACTAAAATTTTCATGATTTATACCCTTTGAGAACGGCGGCAAGAGTATCTTCCATCGTGCCGTCGTTATCTATGATTTCGTCCGCCGCCTTTTCGTAAAGCGGCTTTCTTTTTTGAAACATTTCTTTTACCGCCGTGCCGCTTGCAGAGAGCGGGCGGCCTTTTCGCGCAAGTTTATTAATATCACGCCGCAGATAATATATGCGGCCGTTTCTTTTGAGCGCGTGCACGTTCTCCCCGTCGAGCACCGCGCCGCCGCCCGTCGAAATGACGGCTCCGCTGACGGCGGAAAGCTCCGCAATCGTTTCGCGCTCCGCCGCACGGAAATACCCTTCCCCACGCTCCGCAAACACTTCGGGAATGCTCTTGCCGAGTTTTTTCTCGATTTCCGCGTCGCAATCGTAAAACGTGCGGCAAAGCGTTTTCGCCACCTCTCTGCCCACGACCGATTTGCCTGAGCCCGGCATACCGACAAGCACAATATTTTCATATTTGCGCCGGGCTTTTTCGATTGCCGCGGCAATTTCTTCTTCGCTCCGCTTTCGGTTATCGAAAAGCTCCCGCGCCCGCGCCCCCTGCGCCACCAGCATGGCAAGTCCGCCCGCGCACTTTACGCACAAAGATTTTGCCTGCAAGATAAAGTCCGTGCGGAGCGGATTATAAATCACGTCGAGCGCGCCTTCGAGCGCGGGAAAGCGGCTCAGATCGAGCGGGCTTTTTCCCAGAGCGGGAAACATACCCACGGGCGTGGTGTTTACGATGATTTCAGTATCGGAAAGATCGTATACATTTTCGTAGTTGACGCTTCCCGAGCGGGAAACCTTGATGACGCGGCGCGCGCCGCCGTCTTTCACCACGGCTTCTGCCGTTTCCGACGTGCCGCCCGTACCTAAAATCAGCACGTTTTTTTTCGCAAAGCAAATGCCCGCGCTTTCGGCAAGACGGGCAAAACCGAAATAATCGGTATTGTCGCCGTAAAGCGCGCCATCGCGATTCACCACCGCATTGACCGCGCTTATCCGCTTTGCCAAAGGCGAAATTTCATCGAGATATTGCATGACCTCCTTCTTATAGGGAATGGTCACGTTCAGCGCGGAAAATTCTTTTTTACGCATAAAGGCGGCAAGGTCTTCCCTTTTGACGGGTTTCAGCGCATAATCTTCGCCGCCGAACAGCGCGTGGATATATACCGAATAGCTGTGGGAAAGTTTTTCCCCGATGAGATATTCTTTCATTAAAGTTCCGAATACGCGCCGAGATAGACAAAGCGTTCGAGCGAAGAAGAAAGCTCGCTCAAAAGTTTTCTGACGCTCTCCTTGCTGATTTCCGCTTCGATATCGAAATAAAACATGAACTCGAAATCGCTGCCGACGATGGGACGGGATTCCAGCTTGGACAAGTTGATATCGAGGGCGTTGAATTTGCTCATCACGCTGTAAAGCGCGCCGGGCTTATGCGGCAGAGTGAGCATGACGCTGATCTTGTTCGCGCCCGCGTAAATTTCGGGTTCTTTGGAAATGCAGATAAAACGCGTATAATTGTTTTCGCTGTTGGCAACCTTGCGGGAAAGCACTTTGAGGTTGTAAAGCTCGGCGCAGTTGGAAGAAGAGATTGCGGCAACGTCCTTCCTTTCGCTTTCGGAAACGAGTTTTGCCGCCGTGGCGGTATTTTCGCATACGGTGATTTTGATTTCGGGGTGCGCTTTCAAAAACTCCCCGCACTGTCCGAGCGCCTGTTCGTGCGAAAAAATTTCCTTTATATCGGAAAGAGTCGTTCCCTCTTTTGCCAGAAGAACGTGCCCTACGTGCAGTTTGATAGTGCGCACGATGTAGAAATTATGATTGAGCATCAGATCGTACACATCGTTGACCGAACCGTAAGAAGAATTTTCTATCGGCAGAACGCCGTAGCGGCAAAGTCCTTTCTCCACAGCGGAAAACACGCCTTCGAAATGGCGGAAAAACATAACGTTGGGCAATTTGAAAAGTTTTCCCGCGGCTAAGGAAGAATACGCGCCGTCCACCCCCTGGCACGCGACCATAGCTCGTTCGGGAAAGCTGTCTTTAGTGTCGGCAACCGCTTTGTCAAGCATATCTTCCAGCGCGGAATTGGCGCTTAAAAGGCTTTGATAAGAGCGGCTTAGCTCGAACATGGTGGAGAACAAAACGCGGGTATACGCCTCGTACTTTTGCGGAACGCGTTCGGAAACTTTCCATAAAACCTCCCGCTCGCGCGAGGGACTGTATACGGGCAGCTTGTTTTTCTTTTTGATTTCGGTAACCTGCTCCACCTGATCCATTCTCGCGGAAAAAAGATCCGCGATCTTTTCGTCGATCGAATCGATTTTTTCTCTTACATCCTTGAGTTCCATCTGTTTAACCTCTGTTTAATTTATCTTTCTGCGCGCCCAGATAGAGATCGAGCGCCGTCAAATACGCCACGCTTTCCACCACGGGAACGGCGCGCACCGCAATACAGGGATCGTGCCGTCCGGAAATGAGAAGCGTTTCTTCTTTTCCGCTTTGTAAATTCACGCTGTTTTGCTCTTTGAAAATCGACGCCGTGGGCTTGAACGCCACGCGGAAGATAAGCGGCATACCGTTTGTGATACCGCCGTTTACGCCTCCCGCACGGTTTGTAGCGGTTACGATCTTACCGTTTTCCACTTTAAATTCGTCGTTGTTTTGCGAACCGAAAAGGGAAACCGCGTCAAATCCGTTGCCGAATTCCACGCCTTTGACGGCGGGAATGCCGAATAAATTTGCCGAAAGCACGTTTTCCACCCCGCCGAAGTTGGGCTCGCCCAGCCCCGCGGGCAGACCCAAAACGGCGCATTCCACCACGCCGCCTACGCTGTCGCATTCGCTCTTTGCCGAAAGGATTGCCGCCTTCATCTTTTCCGCCGCATTTTTGTCGAGACAGGGAGATCCCGTTTCGCACACGGAAAAGTCCGCTCTTTTCACGGCAACGGGGTCGAACGGCGTATCGGAAATATCCTTGATTTTCTGCACGTGTGCCCCCGCGTAAATGCCGAACTCGCTCAAAATTTGCTTGGCGATACCGCCCGCCGCGCAGAGCGGAGCGGTAAGCCTGCTGGAAAAATGTCCGCCGCCGCGGTGGTCGCGGAAAGCATATTTTTCAAAAGAGGTGAAGTCGGCGTGCGACGGGCGCGGCAGAAAGCGGATTTTATCGTAATCGGCGGAGCGTACGTCGGTATTTTCTATGATCGCGCAAAGCGGCGCGCCGCAGGTTTTATCTTCGAAAAGCCCCGAAACGACGCGGATTTTATCCCCCTCGCGCCGCGCGGTAGATAAGACGTCTACCGCCCTGCGCCTGTCCGCAAACGCCTGCAAGGCGTCGAGATCTATCCTGTATCCGCTCGGAAGTCCGTCCAGCACCGCGCCGATGGCGGCGGAGTGCGACTGTCCGAATATGCTGACGCGCAGATTTTTTCCAAAATCAGACGACATCGAATTTTCCTCCCAATTTTTTAAATTCTTCAAAGAACGACGGATACGACTTATTGACCGCTTCCGCTCCCTCGATGACGACGGGAGCGGCAGCTTTTGTGGCGGCGATCGCAAAGCTCATGACGATACGGTGGTCGTTAAACGACGACACCGTGCCGCCGTTTACGCCGCCTTTCCCCTCGATCAAAAGCCCGTCGGGAAACTCCTCCGCCTTGACGCCCAGCGCCGTTAAGTTATGCGCCACCGCGTGCAGACGGTCGCATTCTTTCAGCCTGAGCCGCGCGGCGTTTTGAATACGCGTGCGCGAACAGGAATACGCCGCCGCGACCGACAGCGCGGGAACGAGGTCGGGCACGTCGCCCGCGTCGATCACCGTGCCGCTGCTTTTGAAACCGAGCAAAAGATTTTTAATGGCGGAATCGCCCTGCGCCGTATCAAAAGAAAGATTTTTTACCCGCACCAGGTTGCCGATGGCGCTCGCTACGATGAAAAACGCCGCATTCGACCAATCTCCTTCGACGACGTAGCGCGCGGGCGAGCGATAATACCCTTCCGTTTTATATCCGTTTTCCGTTTCGATCACGCGCACGCCGAAGCTTTCCAGCACGCGCGCGGTTAAATTCACATAGGATTTGCTTTCCAGCGGCGTGGAAAGCAAGATTTCGCCGCCGACGAGCGGCAGTGCGAAAAGAAGCCCCGTTACGTACTGCGAACTGATGTTTCCCGGCAAAGTAAAAACGCCGCCGCAAAGTTTTCCGTTCATAATAAAGGGAAGTTTCTTTGAAGAAAAGGAACACCCGCCGAGCGCGGACAGCAATTCCCCGATCGGCCTTTGGGGCAATCTGCCGCGTCCCGTAAAAGCGCCCCCCGCGCCGAGCGCGGCGACGACGGGAAGCAGGAATCGGAACGTAGAACCGCTTTCCCCGCAGTCGAAGCGCGCGTTTTTCGGCGTCTTTATCGGCGTTACGCGATATACGTCCCCTTTTTTTTCGATCTTTGCGCCCAGCGAAACGAGACAGGAAATCGTCGCTTTTATATCTTCCGACGTTGCCGAAAGCACGATATCGCAAGGCTTATCGGAAAGCGCCGCGGCGAAAAACGCGCGGTGCGCCGCCGATTTCGACGCGGGCGCTTCGACGTCCCCGTTTAAAGTGCAAGGGTAAATCCTGACGTTCATAGCGCAAAAAACCTCTCTTTGAAAACTTCGAGCGGAGTCTTTACGATCTCGGCACGGCCGATTTTACTCGGTAAAATCAGGTTAATATCGTCGCCGAAGCGCTTTTTGTCCCCCGTCATCGCGCCGAAAAGCTCTCCCTTTTCAAACGGATTTTCCGTAGGCAGTCCGTAAGACGAGAGCACGGCGGCGAGCGGCTTTGAAACGCCCTCGCAAAAACCCGTTTTTTCGGCGTATTCGGCAGCGATACACATGCCGATCGCCACGCTTTCGCCGTGGCTGAGGGTAAATCCGCTCGCCTTTTCCACGGCGTGAGCGAAAGTATGCCCGAAGTTCAAAAGCATACGCTCGCCGCGGTCGAATTCGTCGTTCTTCACGATATCCGCCTTAATGCAGACGCTCTTTTCGACGATTTCCTCCGTTGAAATTTCGCGGGCGGCGAGTTTATCGAAAAACGCCTTGTCTCGAATCACGCCGTATTTGACGACTTCCGCCATCCCTTCGGCGTAAAGCGGCGCGGGTAGATCGTTTAAAATCCCCGTATCGCATAAAACGAGCGCAGGCTGGTGAAACGCGCCGACGAGGTTTTTCCCGTGAGGCAGATCCACCCCCGTTTTGCCTCCGACGGAAGAATCGACGGCGGCGAGAAGCGTGGTGGGAACTTGTACAAACCGCACGCCGCGAAGATAGATCGCCGCGCAGAATCCGCATACGTCCCCCACTACGCCGCCCCCCAGAGCGACGAGCACGTCCCCGCGCGTGATTTCCGCCGCGACGAGCGTGGAAAGTATCTTTTCCACGGTGGCGAGCGTCTTGTGCTTTTCGCCGTGTTCAAACGCCAGCGTATAGGCTTTATACCCCGCGCTTTCCAGCGATTTTTTCGCTTTCAGCCCGTAAAGCGACAGCACCGTATCGTCGGAAACGATAAAGGCCTTTTTCGCCTCTATATT
>CALVXL010000077.1 GCA_944369635.1 uncultured Clostridia bacterium | reverse complement strand
CGGCGTTGCAGGTTGCGAGGAACTTTTTCACAAGCGCAAGGTTTTTGCCGTACTTCGGCCCCAGCGTTTTCAGTTGCGGTTTCAGAATGTATTTCACAACCCCGCCCGCGTCGTCGGTATATTCGATCTCCTTGACGTTGAGTTCGTCTTTTACGATCTTCATAAGTTCTTCGGAAAGCGAGAACTTGTTCTCCGAACCGATGTAGAGTTTTGCGAGCGGCTGACGGTTTTTCAGATTGCCCGCGTTGCGGCACGCCCTGCCCAGAACCACGACGGCGAGCGCTTCTTCCATGCCCTCTTCGAGCTCCTTGTCCACCATGCTTTCGTCCGCGACGGGGAAAGAACAGAGGTGCACCGATTCGGGCGCGTCTTTAAAGAACGCGGGAACGAGATTCAGATACATGCTTTCCGCCATGAACGGCGTATAAGGCGCGGTGAGCTTTGCCACGGTCACCAATACGTGATAGAGCGTGGTATACGCCGCCGCCTTGTCCTCCGTCATTTCCTTGCCCCAGTAACGTTCGCGGCCGCGGCGCACGTACCAGTTGGAAAGCTCGTCAGTAAAGTCCTGAATGGCGCGGCTGCTTTCGAAGATCTTGTATTCCGAAAGGTATTTATCCACTTTCGCCGTGAGAGTGTTCAGTTTGGAAAGCACCCACTTGTCCATCAGCGAAAGCTTGCATTTTTTCAGATCGTATTTCGAGGGATCGTAGCCGTCAATGTTGGCGTAGAGCACGAAAAACGCGTAGGTGTTCCACAGCGTGCCCATATATTTCCTCTGCCCTTCGGAAACGGCTTCCGAAGAGAAGCGGGAAGGCAGCCACGGCGCGGAAGCGGTATAGAAATACCAGCGCACTGCGTCGGCGCCCTGCTTATCCAGAATGGACCAGGGATCGACGACGTTGCCCTTGTGCTTGCTCATCTTCACGCCGTTCTTGTCGTTGACGAGCCCCAAAACGATACAGTTTTTGAAAGAACATTTATCGAAGAGCAGCGTGGATATGGTCATCAGCGTATAAAACCAGCCGCGCGTCTGATCGATGGCTTCGGAAATAAAATCGGCGGGGAAATGCTTTTGGAAAAGATCCTTGTTCTCAAACGGATAATGCAGCTGCGCAAACGGCATGCTGCCCGAATCGAACCAGCAGTCGATAACTTCCTTTTCGCGCACGAACGTGCCGCCGCATTCGCACTGCCAGGTGCAGGCGTCGATATACGGGCGGTGCAGTTCGATATCCCCTTCGATATGGCAAAGGTCTTTGAGTTCCTGCTTACTGCCGATAACGTGCATTTTTCCGCACTTGTTGCAGATCCAGACCGGCAGCGGCGTGCCCCAGTAACGCTCCCTCGAAAGCCCCCAGTCGATGACGTTTTCGAGGAAGTTCCCCATGCGCCCGTGCTTGATGGTATCAGGCATCCAGTTGACAGACTCGTTGCTGGCGAGCAGCCTGTCCTTGATCGCCGTGACCTTGATGAACCAGCTGGAACGCGCATAGTACAAAAGCGGCGTATCGCAGCGCCAGCAGAAGGGGTAGGAGTGTTCGTACATCATCTCCTTCACCAGCCTGCCGTCGGCTTTCATATCTTCTATGATCAGCTTGTCGGCGTCCTTACAGAATACCCCCGCGTATCTGCCGCAGTTTTCCGTCATGCGGCCGCGGTCGTCCACCAGCTTGACGAACGGCAGTTTGTATCTTCTGCCGACCTCGGCGTCGTCTTCACCGAACGCGGGCGCGATGTGCACGATGCCCGTGCCGTCGGTCAATGTAACGTAGTCGGCGTTAGTGACGTAATAGGCTTTCTCTTTGAAAGTCCCCTCCGCAAACGGGAAAAGCGGAAGATATTCTTCGCCCTCGTAGTCCTTGCCCTTTTTGGTGGAAAGCACTTTATAATCTTCGAAAAGCGAGGAAATGAGCGCGTTCGCCATGACGTAACGCGTGCCGTCGGCTTCGATTTCGGAATAGTCCTCCTCCGCATTCATGCACAGCGCGACGTTGGACGGAAGCGTCCAGGGCGTGGTCGTCCACGCGAGGAAGTATTTATCCTCGTTTTTCGCCTTAAAGCGCACGAAAACAGACTTTTCCTTGACGTCCTTATACCCTTGCGCCACTTCGTGGCTGGAAAGCGCCGTGCCGCAGCGCGGGCAGTACGGGACGATCTTATGTCCCTTATATAAAAGTCCTTTTTCCGCGATCTGTTTGAGCGCCCACCATTCCGATTCGATATAATTATCGTCGTACGTGATGTAAGGATGTTCCATGTCCGCCCAGAAACCGACGCGGTCGCTCATGCGCTCCCATTCGCCTTTATATTTCCAGACGCTTTCCTTACATTTTTTGATGAACGGCTCGATGCCGTATTTTTCGATTTCCTGCTTGCCGTCGATGCCGAGAGACTTTTCCACTTCCAGCTCCACGGGCAGACCGTGGGTATCCCACCCCGCCTTCCTGAGGACGTGATAGCCCTTCATCGTGCGGTATCTGGGGATGATGTCCTTGATCGCGCGGGTCAGAATATGCCCGATATGCGGTTTGCCGTTAGCGGTCGGCGGACCGTCGTAAAACGTGAATTCCTCATGCCCTTCGTTCTGCTTCACGCTCTTTTCAAAGATCTTGTTTTGCTTCCAGAATTCCAGAACTTTCTTTTCTTCGCCGACGAAATTCAGCGAAGTGTCTACTTTTTTATACATCGCACAACTCCCGTAAAAAATAAAAAAAGCGCGTTCGACAAAAGAGACGAACGTGCCGCGGTACCACTCTCATTCGCAAAAATGCGCGCTTAACCCCTTAACGCGGGAAACGCGCGCGGTTACTTTCCTTTTCCCCTCGCGGACTGGAAGGGGATACCCCGCAGAACGCCGTTACCGCCTTTCACCGCCGCGGCTCGCTGAAAACGCATTTTCTGCGAAACTTGTCCTTCGTCGTAGTCTTTCCTATGTCTTTCTATGTCGATTATACAAAATTTATTTCGAAAAGTCAAAGTATTTGAGAAAATTTCGGCAAAATAACTTGCCAATTTAAAAAAATTCGGGTAAAATAATACTGCTGTGCTAAGTGGGGAGCTAGCGGTGCCCTGTACCCGCAATCCGCTATAGCGGGGCTGAAGGTCTTTCGCGGCTTGCATTGTGCGAGGCTGCGTCTGGTAAGGAATGTTGATTT
>CALVXL010000076.1 GCA_944369635.1 uncultured Clostridia bacterium | reverse complement strand
CGGTATAGCCCTTGCGCTTCAGATACGCGGGCAGAGAGTTATAATCGAGCGAAGCGCCCAGACCGAACTTTCTCACCGTTTTGGCGTCCACGCCGCGCTTTCCCAGATAATCGAGGAACTTTTCCGCACCCTCGTTTTTCAGATTGCCGACGTAAAAGAGGGCGGTATCCTTCAAGATGGAGTAAAGTTTTTCCTTTTTTTCCTTGGCGCGGCGGATCATTTCGTCGTTTTCGCTGCGTTCGGGCAGCTTGACGCCCGCTTTCTGCGCCAGAAATTTCACCGCGTCGGCAAAGTCCAGCCCCTCGATCTCCATGATGAAGCTGATCACGTCCCCGCTCTTATGACAGCCGAAACAATAGTAAAACTGCTCCGCGCCGTTCACGCAGAACGACGGGGTCTTTTCGTGATGGAAGGGACACCTTCCCCAGAAATTACTGCCCCGCTGTTCGAGTTGCAGATAGGACGAGATCACCGAAACGAGATCGTTTTTGCTTTTGACTTCGTCGATGGTCTTTTCGTCGTAACCTCTCATTTCCCGTCCTTTACAGTATTCCGCTTTTTCTTGGTATTCATACTGTTTTTATAAACCAGAAAGGTGCAATACAAAAATTCCAGCACCATATTGAGCACCATGGTGACGCCCACCACGATATATTCGTTTACGCCGGCGTCGGTCACGGCCTCCCCGCCCCATGTGGAAAGCGGCGTGAACACCGCGTAAAAGGCGAACACTTTGAGCATGGCGACGGGCACGTTCGCCGCGGACTTGAAGGTAAACTCTCTGTTCAGCGTGAAGTTCCAAACCACCGACAGCACAAGCGCAATGAGATAACACACCCAGTAATTCCACTTGAAGATCTCGTTCATCAGCGTGAACGAGCCGAGCTGTATCACCCCCGCCGAAGCGGAGAAAAACACGAATTTTACCGCCTGCACCAAGCGTTCTTTCCCGCTTAAGGAAATTTTCTCTTGTCCCCCCGTGCCGCGCTCGCGCCGTGCCGCAAGGGAAACTTCGCTTTCTTCCTGCAACGCGCTTTCGCTTTGCGAGCAATTCGTTCCGCATGCAGAATGATCGGGCGCAATTTTAATTTCAGTTTCTTTCATTATATCACCGTAAAAATCCACACCGCCGCCGCGACTTCCAACACCGCGAAAAGCGGAAAAAACACCGCAAAATACCAGTGTTTCGTCTTATGCCTGAAAATATACATTCCCGCCGTTCCGCCGACGCCCCCGAAGAGGAACGCGCACAAAAACAGCGTGCTTTCTTTGATTCTCCATTCCTTTTTTTCCGCGCGGCGCTTGTCCGCCCCCATCAGCGCAAAAGACATCACGTTGATGAAAACGAGGTATGCCGCAAAGACGATATCCCACTTGCTCATCGATCAAAGCCCCCATGATTTCGGTATGAAGATATTTTCGTAAACGTAGTAAGCATATTTGTCCGACATACCCGAAATATAATCGCAAATGCTCTGATCCACGCCGTATTTATACGCTAAGCCGATGTAAAAGGGCGGCAGTTTGTCGGGGTGCTGAGAAAAATATTCGTACATTCCCGAAAGCATGCGCGTAGCCTTTTCCTCTTCCCTGCGCGCGTTTTCGGAAAAGTACACTTCTTCGAACATGAATTCGCGCAAAGTTTTAGTCGCCTGAAAAACTTCCTCTTCCATTTCCACTTTCGGCTTGCCCTCGCTGGCGCGGTAAATGGAAAATATCATGTTGTTGATGCGCTCGCGCGAAGTCTTGCCCAAAACCTTCACGGCGTCCTTGGGCAACGCGTCGGGCGAAATCAGCCCGCCGTGGATCGCGTCGTCGATATCGTGGTTGATGTAGGCGATCCAATCGGAAACGGAAACCGCTTTGCCCTCGAGCGTCATGGGCGAAAGCGACACTTTATGGTTGAGTATGCCGTCCACCACCTCGCGGGTAAGGTTGAGCCCCTGCCCGTCGTTTTCGAGAAATTCCACCACGCGCTTGCTCTGCTCGTTATGCTTGAACCCGTAGGGCGAGAGCTTGTCCAGCACGCGTTCGCCGCTGTGCCCGAAAGGCGTATGTCCCAGATCGTGCCCCAGCGCGATGGCTTCGGTCAGATCTTCGTTGAGCGAAAGGGCGCGGGCGATACTGCGGGCGATCTGCGTGGCGTCGATGGTGTGCGTAAGCCGCGTGCGGTAGTTGTCCCCTTCGGGACAGAAAAACACCTGCGTTTTGTTTTTCAGGCGTCGGAAAGACTTGCAATGGATAATCCTGTCCCTATCGCGCTGGAAATCCGTACGCATGGGACACGGCTCTTCTTCCCGCGCCCTGCCGAGCGTATCCTTGGATTTTTTCGCGTACGGCGACAAAAACATCTCTTCGATCTGCAAGGTTTTTTCCCGCATACCTCTCCCTCCGCAATCTTTCACACTTAATTTATTCGACGCGGCGGCGAAAAATCCTTTTGTTTGCGGCGTAAAATTTTTATTTTCATAAATTTTTTTGTTTTGCAAGCGCATTTCTTGCGTTTTTCGACGTATTTTGATACTATATAAACGTTATGAAACCGCTGGGAAACGATTGGGATATAATCCTTAAAGACGATTTTTCCTCGCCGAGCTATCTCGCGCTGAGGGAATTTTTAAAAAAAGAATATTCCACGCGCGACATTTACCCGCCGATGGACAAGATTTTCGCCTGTTTCCGCCTGACGCCCTTTTCCGAAGTGAAGGCGGTCATTCTGGGGCAGGACCCTTACCACAACCCCGGGCAGGCGATGGGGCTTTCCTTTTCCGTGCCCGAAGGCGTGCAGCCGCCGCCCTCCCTCGTCAATATGTATAAGGAACTTTACGACGAGCTGGGCATTCCCCCCGCGAAGAGCGGCGATCTGACCAAATGGGCGAAGCAGGGCGTTCTGCTTCTCAACACCGCGCTGACCGTAAGGGCGTACAGCGCGAATTCCCACCGCAATCAGGGGTGGGAGATCTTTACCGACAGCGTGATCAGAAAACTTTCCGACGGCAGGGAAAACCTTGTATTTGTGCTGTGGGGCGGCAACGCGCGGAGCAAAAAGAGCCTGATCGACGCAAAAAAACACCTCGTGCTGGAATGCGCGCACCCGAGTCCCCTTTCGGCGTACGCGGGCTTTTTCGGCTGCGGGCACTTTAAAAAGACCAACGAATATCTTGCGGAGCACAACATAGCGCCCATCGACTGGAATTTAAACGGATAAACTATGAAATATATCGTCATTCTGGGCGACGGCATGGCCGATTACCCCATTGAAGAACTGCATGGCAAAACGCCGCTGGAAGCGGCGAAAAAACCGAATATCGACGCGCTTGCCGAAGTGAGCGAAACGGGGCTTTGCCGCACCGTTCCCCAAAACATGAAACCGGGCAGCGACGTTGCGAACCTTTCCGTCTTGGGATACGATCCCGCGCGGTATTATACGGGGCGTTCCCCCCTCGAAGCGGCGAGCATCGGCATTCCCTTAAAGGAAACGGACGTAACGTTCCGCGCAAACCTGGTTACCCTGTCGGAAGCGGAAAATTTTGAGGACGCGACCATGCTCGATTACTCCGCGGGGGAAATTTCCACCGCCGAGGCGAAAGAGCTGATCACCTTTTTGGCGGACAAACTCGAAATGCCGGGCGCAAAACTCTATGCGGGCGTAAGTTACCGCCACTGCCTTGTTACGCAAAACGGCAGCGTAAACGTAACGCTCACGCCGCCGCACGACATTACGGGCAAAAAGATTACAACCTTTCTGCCAAAGGGCGACAACGCGGACTTTCTTTTATCGCTGATGAAAAGATCCCGCGAACTTTTGCGCAATCACCCCGTCAACCTCGCCCGCGCCGCGGCGGGCAAGAAAAAGGCCTCTTCTCTGTGGTTCTGGGGTGCGGGCAAAAAGCCGAGTCTCGATTCTTTTGAGTAAAAATTCGGCAAAAAAGGCGTGATGATTTCCGCGGTGGACCTTTTGAAAGGCATAGGCAAGCTGACGGGAATGTACGTTCCCGACGTTACGGGCGCCACGGGAAATTACGATACAAACTTTACCGCAAAAGCCAAAGCCGCGCTGAACGCTTTCGACAGCGGCGCGGACTTTGCCTATATCCATATGGAAGCGCCCGAGGAATGCGGACATCAAGGCGATGTGAGACATAAAATCTATTCGATAGAACAGATCGACGAAAAAGTAGTCGGGTATCTTTGTCGGGAAATGGAAAAGCGCGGCGAGCCTTTCCGCATGCTGATCATGCCCGATCACCCCACACCCATCGCGATAAAGACGCACGTTTCCGATCCCGTGCCCTATCTTTTGTACGACAGCGAAAAAAAGCGGGGCAACGGCGCGAAAAGCTACTGCGAACGCGAAGCCGCCGCGACGGGCGCTTTCGTTGCGGAAGGGCAAGCCATGATAAAAAAACTGCTTTCTTAATCCCGCCTTGTCAATCTGCAACAGAAAACAATTTATGAATACACGATATGAGCCGCGCGGCGGAATAAAAAATTCCGCCGCGCGGCTTTTTGTTTGCGCCTTACCGCCCTTAGACGGCGGCTGACAATCTTTGTTCTTTCAAAAATGCGAAACCGCGGCGGGAAGTAAAAAAGCTCACTCCTCCCAAGTCATGCTTTCTTCCGTGAATTTACCCGCCTCCACGCCGATGGTTACGCCGAGATTGAGCGCGGTTACATAATCGCGATCGGCAAGATAGATATAAAACGTTTCCGCCGCCAGAGCGTAGTCAGAAAACGCTTTCTTCCCCTCCTCGCTTAAAAATTTCAACAACGCGCTTTGACAGTCTTTCATCTTTTTTTCGTATTTCTCTTCTTCCTCGTCGGGGACGATTCGATGATGAATATTGTAAAACGACACCAGCTTGGCAAGCTTACTTTCCAACCACATAATTTTTCTCCTTTTTTCTTAATAGTATAAATATTGAAATTTGTAAAGTCAAATAATTTATATTTACAATAATTGACACTGAACTATTTTCTTTTTCTTTATTATATATACATTTTAGCGACATTGTCAAGCGTTTTTACACAATATATAAACTTTACCGACAAACGATTTCTTTATCGGTAAAATTGGTATAATGATAATAAAGGTAAAAATCATGATAGCGCAAAATTTAAACGAACTTATGAAAGAACATAATATTTCCGTAAAAGCCTTGAAAAAAATTGCGGGATTAAAAACGACTTCCGTAATTTATGAATGGCTGAGCGGAAAAAGAGGGATCAAACTCGACAAAGCCGTAAAAATTGCCGATTTTTTTCAATGTTCTTTGGATTATCTTGCGGGTTTAACGGATAACTACGAGGAAAAAACTTATCTGCCGTGCCCACCCTTCAAAGACGCATTGCTTGCCGTTATGCAGGAAAAAAACATCACGCAATATAAATTGATGAAAGAAACCAACTTTAAAGGCGGAAATATTTATACATGGTTTAACAAAAACGCAACGCCGCGGTTGGATACGGTCGTCGAGCTTGCAAACTTTTTTGACGTTACCCTCGACCACCTCGTCGGACGGGAATAAAAAATCGGCGCGGAATATGCACATTTTTAATTATGGAATTTAAAGAAAGACTGAAAGAATTGCGCAAGGAAAAGAACGTTACGCAAACGGACATTTCGAAAATATTAAATGTATCGAAAATGGCTGTATCGCATTGGGAAAAGGGCAACAGCGAGCCGAGTATCGAACAGCTTAAAATTTTAGCGAATTATTTTGACGTTTCGGTCGACTATCTTGTCGGTTTTTCAAATCAATAAACATAGCAACGCGGCGCGGAAATTTTTCCGCGCCGCGTTTTTAATTTTACAGCCGACGCGCGGCATTGCGCGTCGGCTGTACTGTTTTTATCGGGTTTTGTCTTTTTAATCGAGTTTAATTTCTTCCAGTTCTTTCGGCGGAATCGCTTCGGGCGAACTTTCCGACATCTTTTTCACGAGCATGGTCGCCTTGTTGATGGGGATATTCGTTCCCGCGCCCGCAACGCACCCGCCGGGACGGCCCATTCCCTCGATCAGACAGCCGCTCTGTTTACCGAGCTTTGCAAGCATCCACATTTTACTGCATTCATCAAGCCCCTC
>CALVXL010000075.1 GCA_944369635.1 uncultured Clostridia bacterium | reverse complement strand
TCCTTCTGCTTGCCCTTTGCGGCGGCAAGCTTTTCCACATAGCCTTTGAATACGTCCGCACGCGGATCGGATATCGAATACACCGCGTGCCCCATGCCGTAGATGAGCCCCGAACGGTCGAAGGCTTCGCCGTCGAGCATTTTTTTTAGATAATCGCGGAGCGCGCTTTCGTTGCTCCATTTCTTTACGTTATGCTTGATATCGTCGAACATCTGCATGACCTTGATGTTCGCGCCGCCGTGGCGCGGTCCCTTGAGCGAACAAAGCGCGGCCGTGATCGCCGAATAGGTATCCGTGCCCGTACTGGTAACGACGCGCGTTGTAAACGACGAGTTGTTTCCGCCGCCGTGTTCGGCGTGCAGAATGAGCGCTACGTCTAAAACCTTAGCTTCGAGTTCCGTGAACTCTCCGCTCTGACGCATCATGCGCAGGATATTTTCCGCAATGGAAAGCTCGCTTTCGGGCTTATGTATGATAAGCGATTCGTTTCTGTTGTAATGCATGTGCGCATGATACGCATATACCGAAAACATCGGAAAGACCGAAATCAGCCTTAAACACTGCGCCAGAACATTTTCCTGCGAAATATCCGTACCGTGATGATCGTAAGAATACAGCGTCAAAACGCTGCGGGAAAGGGAATTCATGATATCCCTGCTGGGCGCTTTCAAGATGACGTCGCGCACAAAATTCTTGGGAAGTTTTCTCAGTTCCGCAAGCAACGCCTTGAAATCTTCAAATTCCCGCGCGGTGGGCAGCTCGTCAAAAAGAAGCAGATACGCCACTTCTTCGAAGCGGAACCTGTCGAGCCCCGATGAAAACACGATGTCCTTTACGTTCATTCCGCGATAATACAATTCGCCTTCGCAGGGAATTTTCACGCCGTCTACCGTTTTCTTCGCTACGACGTCGGAAATCGCGGTCAGCCCCGCGACGACGCCTTCGCCGTTCAGATCTCTGAGCCCCCGTTTTACCTGATATTTCGCGTACAGTTCGTTATCGATCGTCTTCTGGCTTTTTACTTTCTCCGCCAGCTTATTGAATACCTTTTCGTTTTCAAAGCCTTTCATCGGGTCACCTCCTTTAATGCAGCTATTTTAACATAAATTGACCGCTGTGTCAATTCAATATTACAAAATATGCATTGGTACAAGCCTTTTATACATTTTATGCAGCCCCGATAAAAAGCAGAACAATCATTCGGGGGGACGGCAATCTTGCCTCCCCCCGATAAGTTTTTCAGACAACAAAGTCTGAATACTCGTTATTTTGTATCGCTTGGAACGCATCGGTGAAATCGTAAGTTTCTTCCACAAAGTGCGTCGCATTAACCGTCGGCGTGATATTGCCCACAACGAAATCGATGACCAATTCGGCCGTTACGTTCGTTATGTTTTTGTTTTGGTCAAGCAAAATGTCCGCCGTCAGATCGCCGAGCATATCCGAACCCGCAAGCACCGAAGTCGCTACGATCAGCCTATGATTGAACGGGCTGTCGGACTGGTAATTTTTGAATATCTTTTCATATTGCATTGCGGGACCGTCCTCTTCATTCCCGTCGCCGAGCAGCGAAGGTTGCAAACCGAAGATATAGAAAATAACATTCGTAAGCGTTTGCCCGCTGCAATCCGCCGCCGCTATCTTTTTATGTTCGTAATCGCCGTTTTCAAAGCCCGTCGTCATACCCAAAAACGTTTTTTGTTTCATATCCATGCGATCGAGATATAACACATCGTCTTTTAACGTTACAAGCGTTTTTCCGAACTTGATCGCTTGCTCGTGAATGGTACCCGTCATTACATAGGTTCCCAAAATCTTTTGCGGATGGGAATTATCCCATACGACGTAAGCGTCTACGCTGTTATCGGAATTTATCCTGACGTTCGCTTCAAGACCCACGGTGATCGTCTGATCGATTCCGAACAGATTGATTGCCAGATCGACCGAACCGCGCATCACGAAAGTTTTGCTTTCCTTTGTGGCGGTTACGAGGAATCCTTCAATTAAATATTCGATGTTGGAAACGTCGATGTAATTTGCCGCGTCCGCGGGAGCTACGATCTCTTCCGTCACATCGCAGAGCGAAGCATTCATCGAAAGATTTGCCGCGTTAAGCGAAAGGGCAAGCGTTTCGTCTTCCTTCAGCGCAAGGGAAATGCTTAAACTTTCAGAACCGAGCGAACTCAAATCGAGCGTCACGTTCATTTCGTCTTTTTTAATGTCGAGCGCCGCCAGCACGGACAGAATCTTTCCGTAATCTTTCGAGTTAAACAGATCGGATACGGCATCGCTTCTGATAAATCCGTCCAAAATAAAATCGAGATTATCCTTGACGAGCTTGACGATATTATCGAGCGAATTCTTTCCCATCGTCAGCTTCATCGTATCGTTATAAGAAACGTACAGGCGGTTTTCGGTATAAACGACATCGATATTATGAATATATCCGTCGTCCACGGTAATGCGCCCCGCTATGGAGAGTTTTCCGTCCTCAAAGTCCTGCACGATGCCGTTCGTGCCGCTGTCGATGACGCGTACGTCGGTAAACGTAACTTTCCGCGCGCCCTCCAGCGTACCGCTCAAACCGAACGTCATGGAAGAAATCTTATTATAAAGATTCTTTACGAGCGGCAACGCGTCCGAAAGATTCGACCACGTGACCTCGGGAACGACTACCTTTTCCCCTGCGGAAATATTCGCAAGCGACAAAGTAATGTCCCCGTAGGTCAGTTTTGCCGTCAGGCTTTCCCCGTCGAGTTCCAACAAGATTTCGCCGAGTTTTA
>CALVXL010000074.1 GCA_944369635.1 uncultured Clostridia bacterium | reverse complement strand
CTCTTACGCAAACGGGATTCTTTATATGCAATGCGGAGCGAGCGTTGCGAAAATTCTGGCATTCTGCCGTGAAAACGATCTCGGCGGAGCGGAGTTTCTGTGCGGAATCCCCGCCAGCGCGGGCGGGCTTGCCGTGATGAACGCGGGGGCGTTCGGGCGGGAGATGAAGGACGTAATCGCCTTTGTTAGAACTTATCGGGAAAAAGTTTGTACGCTTTCTGAAAAGGAGTGCGGTTTTTCCTATCGGAAAAGCGCGATCGGCGGCGCGGTTTTGGAAGTGGGGATCGAGGTGAAAAGAGGTTTCGACCGCGCGTTCTGCGAAGAAATCATAAAAAAGCGCAGGGAGAAGCAGCCTGTCGGCAAAACGTTCGGTTCGGTGTTCCGCAACGGGCAAAATTACGCCGCGGGGGAACTGATCGAACGCGCGGGGCTGAAAGGTTTTCGCGTCGGCGGCGCAACCGTCAGCGAAAAACACGCGAATTTTATCCTGAATACGGGGGGAGCTACGGCGCAGAATATTTACGATCTCGTTTTGTACATAAAGAAAAGGGTATACGGACAATTCGGCGTAAAATTGAAAGAAGAAGTCCGTTTTATAGGTGATTTTACATGAAACTTACTGCGGATTACCATACGCATACGAGATATTCCCACGGCAGCGGCACGGTTTTCGATAACGCCGCGGCGGCGGACAAGCTGGGGCTTAAGGAGCTCGCCATCACCGATCACGGGTTCAATCATCCCGCGTTCGGGCTGAAAGAAAGAAAAATGCCGCACCTTTTACAGGACGTTGCGGCGGCAAACGAAAAATATGCCGTAAAGGTTCTGACGGGCGTGGAATCGAACATCCTTTCCGAAAGCGGAAAGACCGATCTGCCGCCGTCGAAATACGATGAATTCGACGTGTTTTTGACGGGATTTCATAAATTCGTCCTGTGCGGAGTCAAGGACATTTTCAATTTGTTCCTGCCGAACTATCTCCGCCACGGGCTTAGAATAAAACCCTCGAAAGATCTGGTGCGCCGCACGACGAAAACGTATATCAACGTCATTAAAAACAATCCGATCGACGCCGTAACGCATATGAATTTCTGCGTGTTTGCCGACGCGCTGGAAGTGGCGAAATGCGCCGCCGATTACGGCACGTATATCGAGCTAAAAAAAAAAAAAACGCATCTTTTCGACGAGGAAATTGCCGACATCGCGGCAAAAACGCAGGCGCGCTTTATCATCGGCAGCGACGCCCATTCGCCCGACCGCGTGGGGGAAATTTCCCTTGTGGAAAACCTGCTCGCGCGGGTGAGTATCGACACGGCGCGGATCGACAATATCGACGGGCGTCTGCCCGATTTCAGGTTCAGAAGGTTCAAGGAGCAAGGGGAGAAATGAATTTTACCGAAAAGGTGAAAGAGGAGCTGACGGAAAAAAGCGCGGCTTCGGAAAATAAAAAAGCCTATCTTTCGGGGTTTTTGCGCGGGTGCGGCTCCGTCGTTCTCGCCGGCGGGAAGATCGGGTTCGAATTTTCTACCGAAAGCGTTTCCGCGGCAAAATACGCGGCGTATCTGTTCGATTCGGTTTACGGGTATGCGCCGACGGAATGCTTTTCCAAAAGCGACGCGCTCAATAAAAAGGAACGGCTTATTTTCGAATGCGGCGGACCTCGCGCGGCGGAGATTTTAGCCGATCTGAAAATTTTGACGGAGGACGGCGTTTCCTTTGCGGCGGGGGGAGATCTGGAGGATATCGGCGCGAAAAAAGCCTTTTTAAAAGGGCTGTTTGTCGGCGCGGGAAATATCACCGTACCGCGGCGCCGGGGCGAAGGTAAGGCGAGTACGGGATATCATTTGGAATTCGTGTTGTCGGGGGCGGAACTCGCTTCCGCGGCGGAGGGCGCGCTTTCTTCTATGAATATCGGCGCGAAAAGCACCTTAAGAAAGGGCAGTTACGTCGTTTACGTCAAATCCGCCGAAGAGATTAAGGACTTTTTAGTGTTTGCGGGCGCGCCGAAAGCCGCGCTGGAGCTGACGGATATCATGATCGAAAAGGAAGTGGTGGGCAACGCCAACCGCCAGAAAAACTGCGATCTTGCCAACGTTACCAAACAGATGGACGCGGCGGAAAAGGTCATCGCCGCCATCGACGAGCTGGAAAGCAAGGGCGTTTTAAGCGGCTTGAGGGAGGAACTGCGCGAAACGGCGGAGGCACGCAGAAAGTTTCCCGAAGATACGCTGCAGGAGCTTTCCGAGCGGCTCAGCGTTACGAAAAGCTGTTTGAATCACCGATTGAGAAAGCTGACGGAAATTGCCCGCAAGGCGTAGGGGAAGATAAATCATGGAAGAAAGAGAAAAAAACAAAGAGATTATCGTCGGAAACGAAGGCGCGGCGGAAGTGAGCGGGGAAAATGCCGCGGATAAAGAAGAAATTATCCGCTGTTCGCTGAAAGTCGACGCGGCGCGGCAGAAGGAAGTGCAGAAAAATCTGTACCGCGTGTTTTTGGGCGCGTGCATCGTCGGCGCGGCAGGTTTGCTCGTCTATCTCGTGCTGGGGACCTTGATCGAGGGGCCGTGGGTCAACGTTTTGCTGGCGTTTGCCGTTCCCTTCGGCGTGGGGCTGGTGTTTACCATCGCGATGAAAAACAACGTGAAAAATCTTGCGGGACAGGAGCTGGAAAATTTTTATGGGTTCGGGGAAACGGAATTTACCGTCGAAACGAAAAAGGCGGGGGCGTTTTTCGCAAAGTCCGCGCTGAAATATTCCGATTTGAAAAAAGTTAAGATGATGAACAACGGGCATTACTTGCTCTATATCAATCCCGCTTCCGCCTTTGCAATCAAAGCGGAAGATCTGAGCGGAGAAGAAAGGGAAAAATTGATAAAAAGGCTTTGCCGCGCGGGCGTGAAGGGCGCGGATAAATTGAAATAACGGAAGAGAAAATGAGCGATTTTGTACATTTGCATTTACATACGGAATATTCCCTGCTCGACGGCGCTACGCGCCTGAAAGAAGTTTTCAAAGTGGCGAAAGCCAAGGGCATGAAAGCGGTGGCGATTACCGACCACGGCAACATGTTCGGCACGCTGACCTTTGCGGAAGAGGCGAAAAAACTCGGCATGCAGGCGATCATAGGCTGCGAAATGTATGCCTGCGACGATTACAAGAACAAAGCTGGGCGGGACGAAACCGATCACCTTATTTTGCTTTGCAAAAATAAAAAGGGGTATAAAAACCTCGTAAAACTCGATTCCATCGCCTATGTGGACGGGTTTTATTACAAGCCGCGTATCGATTATAATCTTTTAAAAGAACACAGCGAGGGGCTTGTGTGCCTTTCCGCCTGCCTTGCGGGCAGGGTGGCAAAGCGATTGCTCCGCAACGATTACGAGGGCGCGAAAAAGTTTGCGCTTTCCATGCGCGATATCTTCGGGGATGATTTTTACCTCGAAATTCAGGATCACGGGCTGGAAGAACAAAAATACATCAATCCGATGCTGATTCGCCTTTCCAAGGAGACGGGGATAAAGCTGGTGGCGACCAACGACGTGCATTATGCCGAGCGTTCGGACGCGGAGATACAGGACGTCGTCATGTGTATCAGCATGAAAAAGACGATGGACGATCCCAACCGCATGAAGATGACCACCGACCAGATGTATATGAAATCGCCCGAAGAAATGGCGGCGACCTTTCCCAATCTTCCCGAGGCGCTGGCGACCACGCTGGAAATCGCGGCAAAGTGCGCGGAAGAGGAGGTGTTCGATCTCAACGCCAAGTGCGAGCCTATCCGCGATAATTCCCTTATCCCCGGCTATATTCCCGACAACGGGCAGTCGGCTTACGAGTTTTTGCGCGATCTTGCGGAAGCGGGACTGAAAAAGAGATACCCCGTCATCACCGAGGAAATCCGCAAGCGGTTCGATTACGAGCTCAATACCATTCACACCATGGGTTATATCGAATACTATCTCATCGTGTGGGATTTCATCAACTACGCCAAGAGCGTGGGCATTCCCGTCGGCGCGGGGCGCGGGAGCGGCGTTTCCAGTATCATCGCGTACAGCGTGGGCATTACCGACGTGGATCCTTTGAAATATTCCCTCGTTTTCGAGCGTTTTTTGAACATCGAGCGCGTCAGCATGCCGGACTTCGATATCGACTTTTCCGACGAACGCCGCGGCGAGGTTGTGGAATACGTGCGCAGAAAATACGGTTCGGACAGGGTGGCGCAGATCGTTACGTTCGGTACGTTGAAGTCAAAAGCCGCCATAAAAGACGTAGGGAGGGTATTTTCCATTCCCTATGCGGACGTGGACAGAATCACCAAGCTCATGGACGGCAAGTCCACCATTGAAGAAAGTCTGGGGCTTAAGCCCAACAAAGACGGCGTGAACGTCGGGGTAAAGGAATTAAGGCAGATCTACGACGAAGACCCCAACCTGAAAAAGATCATCGACATCGCCATCAAGGTGGAGGGGTTGCCCCGCAATACGTCCATGCACGCGGCGGGCGTGGTCATCTGCGCTAAGCCCATCGCCGACAACGTGCCTCTACAAAGAAACGGCGAGGATATCACCACGCAGTTCAACATGAAGCAGGTCGAACAGCTCGGCATGCTTAAAATGGACTTTCTGGGGCTCATTACCCTGACCGATATCAAAAAGGCGGTGGATTACGTAAAGGAAACGACGGGAAGGGTGCTTGACTTCCACGAGCTCGGTTACGAAGATCCCGGCACGTACGACCTCATAGGGTCGGGGGATACCGACGCCGTGTTCCAGCTTGAAAGTCCCGGCATGAAACGCTTTATGCGCGACCTGCGTCCGACGACTTTCGAAGATATCATCGCGGGCATTTCGCTGTACCGCCCCGGCCCGATGGACTCCATTCCCGATTACATCAAATATAAGCACAATCCGCAGAGCATCAAATACAAGCACCCGCTGATGGAGCCCATCCTTTCCAATTCCTACGGCATCATGATCTATCAGGAACAGGTCATGGAAGTGTGCCGTTCGCTGGGCGGCTTCTCCTTCGGACAGGCGGACATCGTGCGCCGCGCCATGGGCAAAAAGAACGTAGAGGAAATGGACCGACAGAAAAAGATCTTCGTGCACGGCGGCGTGGACGACAAGGGCAGAACGATAGACGGCGCAATCGTGCGCGGCGTTCCCGAAGCGGTGGCGATAGACATTTTCGACGAAATGGCGGGTTTTGCGAAATACGCTTTCAACAAATCGCACGCGGCGGCGTATGCCGTTTTGGCGTATCAGACGGCGTTTTTGAAAAAGTATTATCCCAATCAGTTCCTCGCGGCGATTCTGAACAACCGTATCACCAAGATCGAGGAAATCACGAAATATCTGATGTATCTGCGTTCGCGCAATATCCCCGTATATCCGCCCGACATCAACAAGAGTATCGGCGATTTTAAATGCGAAGGGGACGGCATCCGCTTCGGGCTTGCGGCGATCAAGAACGTGGGCGAAAACACGATAAACGCCATGGTGGAGGAACGGAAGAACAACGGCGATTTCAAAAGCTTTGAGGACTTCGCCATGCGGTGCGCTTCCCTCGGCACAAACAAACGGTTGGTGGAAAACCTCATCTACGCGGGGGCGTTCGATTCTTTCGGGCACACGCGTTCGCAGTATATCGCCGTTTACGAAGAGGTACTCGACCGCGCCGCCGCCATCAACAAACAGAAAAACAGCAGTCAGCTGAGTTTGTTCGGCGACATCATCAAGGAAGACAATACCCTTTCCGTGGAATATCCCGCGATGAACGAATATCCCTCGCAGGTCAAGCTTTCCAAGGAAAAAGCCGTGCTGGGCGTTTACGTTACGGGACATCCTTTAAGCGATTTTATGGACGCGTTTTCCAAAACGGGTTTCAATACGTCGCTTCTCGAATATTACGAACAGGACGAGGACGGCAACAAGACCTATACCGAAATTCGGGACGGACAGTACGTTACGGTGGGCGGAATCGTCACTTCGGCGGAAAGAAAGACCACAAAGCGCGGCGATCATATGGCGGTGCTCAAAGTGGAGGACGTTTACGGACAGATCGACTGCGTGTTCTTTCCGAAAAATTACGAGGCGAACAAGTCTTTGATGAACGAGGAAGAGATCGTCAAAATCAGCGGCAGGTTGCAGATCAAGGAAAACGACGTGCAGATCGTGGCGGACAAGATCGAGCAGCTGGAGCTCAAAACAAAGGACAAAAAGCCCGCCGAACAGGAATATCTGGGGCTCATCATACCTGAGGACAAGGAAAAATACATGGAGGATATCTTCGATATCATCGAAAGTTACGAAGGCGACATCGGCGTGGTCGTGCATAAAGGCGGCAAAAACTATACCGTTAAAAACAAGGTGCGCCGTTGCGAAGGACTGATGACCGAGCTCAAGGGCATCCTCAGCGAAAAAGAAATCGTGTTTTTCCGAAAAAAATCTTAATCTGTAAACGAAAAATCTTAAAATGTACACGAAAGGGCTTTTAATTTTGAAGATTTTATGATAAAATAATTTCCGATATCAAGGTCATGGAGGAGAGTATGAAAAAAATAGCGGTATTGACCAGCGGCGGCGACGCCCCGGGTATGAATGCTTGTATCAGAGCCGTTGTAAGAACTGCTCTTTACTACAATATCGACGTTTACGGCGTGGAACGCGGTTGGCAGGGACTGATCGACGGCAATCTCACGCGTATGGAAACGCGCTCGGTTTCCGGCCTCATCCATAAGGGCGGTACGTTTTTGAAGACTGCAAGATGTCCTGAATTCGTGGAACTCGACGGACAGCGCCGCGCGGCGGAAACGCTTTCCGCTTACGGGATCGACGGCGTGGTTGCCATCGGCGGCGACGGTACGTTCCACGGCGCATTGGATTTAACCAACAATTTCGGCGTGAAAGTGGTCGGTATCCCCGGCACCATCGACAACGATCTTGCTTACACCGATTATACGCTCGGTTTCGATTCCGCGGTGAACACCGTGCTCTGGGCGATGAATAATCTGCGCGATACGATGACTTCGCACGACAGGGTTTCGCTTCTGGAAGTCATGGGGCGCCGTTGCGGCGACATCGCGCTGTATGCCGGCGTTGCGGGCGGCGCGGAATATGTGCTCGTGCCGGAAGTTCCATACGATTTGGACGTCATCGCTTCGTCTATCCGGAAAAGCCGTATGCGCGGCAAGACTTCCAACATGATCATTCTGGCGGAAGGCGCGGGCAACCGCGACGAGATCTGCGCCGCGATCAAGGAAAAGACGGGTATCAGCCCGAAGATCACCGTGCTCGGCCATATTCAGCGCGGCGGCTCGCCTTCCATGGCGGATCGTATTCTCGCGGGCAAATTCGGCGTGAAAGCGGTGGAAGTGCTCAAAGATAAAAACGTGAGCTGCGCCGTCGGTATCCGCGACAACAAGATCATTACCGAAACGTTTGAGGACGTGTTCAAAGCAAAGAAAAAGTTCGATAAATATCTTTACGAAACGTCCAAAATTCTCGGACTGTAATAGACAAAAGCGGCGGAAAGCCGAAATACATACCAAGTGAAAAAAGGAGTAAACTATGAAAAATCTGAAAGGCGCGTTAATGTTTGCGCAGTCGGGCGGTCCTACGTCCGTCATCAACAGCAGTGCCGCGGGCGTATTTCTCGAAGCGCTCGATTCCGAAGCGATCACCGCCGTTTACGGCGCGGCGCACGGAATCAAAGGCGTTCTGGACGAAAATTTTTACGATATCGGCAAAGAGGACAGAAAAGAACTCGAACTTTTGAAATATACGCCGTCGTCGGCGCTCGGCTCGGTGCGTTATAAGTTGAAAGACGCTTCGGTGGACGATACCGACTACAAGAGAATTTTGGAAGTATTCAAAAAATATAACGTGCGTTTTTTCATGTATAACGGCGGCAACGATTCCATGGATACCTGCAATAAAATTTCCAAGTACCTGCAGAAGTCCGGTTACGAATGCAACGTCATCGGCGTGCCCAAGACCATCGATAACGACCTGTACGGCACCGATCACTGCCCCGGCTACGCGAGCGCGGCGAGATACATCGCCACCACGGTCATGGAAATCAACCTCGACGCCAAAGTTTACGATACCCCGATGGTGTGCGTCATTGAGGCGATGGGCCGTAACGCCGGCTGGCTGACCGCCGCGGCGAAGCTCGCCAACGCGAAAGGGCTCGGCGCCGACCTTATCTATCTGCCCGAAGTCCCCTTCAGCGTGGATAAGTTTATCGAAGACGTGAAAGCCGTCTGCGCGAAGAACAACAACAAGTGCATCGCCGTCGTTTCCGAAGGCATTCACGACGAAAACGGCAAGCTCATCTGCGAACTCGTTTCCGAAGGCGCGCGCGACAGCTTCGGCCATGCGCAGCTCGGCGGCGTAGCGACCACGCTTGCCAACATCATCAAGGAAAAGACGGGCTTCAAAACGAGGGGAATCGAACTGAGCTTGATGCAGAGATGCGGCGCGCATTTGGCTTCGGCTACCGACGTGGAGGAAACCTTCCGCGCGGGCAGAGAAGCGGTGAAAGCCGCCGTTGCGGGCGAAACAGACAAAATGGTCTGCTACGTGAGAAAACCGGGCGATAAGTACGAAATCGAATATAAACTCCTGCCTTTGGAACTTGCGGCAAACACCGAAAAGAAAGTTCCGCTGGAATGGATCACCGACAACGGCACCAATATTTCCGACGAATACGTAAAATATGCAATGCCCCTTATTCAAGGCGAAGCGAAAGCGCCGCTGGAAGACAGCCTGCCGCGTTTCGCGCACCTGAAAAAAGTATTGGTGGAAAAGAAATAATTTTGCGAGACGAACTTAAATAAACAATCGAAAACCAACGCGCGCCCGCGCATATGCGGGCGCGCGTTATTTTATAATGAAATACGGTTGCTTTTTTGTTTTTTCGATTGAATGGGTATTCGCAGGCAAATAGCAAAAAACATATTTTCATAAAAGATTATAAACTTTGCCGCCGAAAAAATGCGCGGTAAAAAAAGTAAAAAATTTTTTAAAATCTTTACATAAAACGCTTGACAACTTTATATAATAGATGTAAAATTAACTCGAAAGTTGGCACTGAGGAGCTTAGAGTGCTAACACGGGAAAGCTTAAAGTGCCAAACGGGAGTGCAATATGAAATTATCTGAAAGAAAAAAGAAAATATTGCAGATCGTCGTCGATGATTACATCACCAACGCGCAACCCGTGTCCAGCAAAAGCATTACGGAAAAGCATATGAAGGAAGTAAGTTCCGCCACGGTGCGCAGCGAGCTTGCCGCGCTGGAGGAGATGGGATATCTTTCCCAGCTGCATACTTCAAGCGGGCGTGTGCCTTCCATCGAAGCGTATAAACTTTATGTATCGGAACTGATGGATAAGGGTAAACTTACGGGCAAGGAGCTCGGCGCGATCAAGAGCGCGTTTGCCGAGCAGAGCGGAAATCTCGAAGCGGTGGTCAAAAACGCGGCGAAGGTCATATCGGAACTGACCGATTACACTTCCATCGCGGTTGCGGCACACGATCGGGACGACGTGATTGAAAAGATCAGCATCTTTCCTTTCAAGGAAGACGCCGCATTGCTTTTGATCGTAACCGATAAGGCGCTGATCCGCGATAAATTCATCTCCGTTCCGGAGGGAATGAGCGAAGAACAGCTTAAAAACGCAAACCGCCTCATCGAAAAGGCGTTTGTGGGCAAAAAGCTGTGCGAAGCGATGGACGCCACGGTGGAGATCGAGGAACAGTTTTTAAGTTATAAAACGATATTCGATTGCGTCATCGACGCTATTTCCGATTACGTGAACGATAAAAGCGAAGACGTTGTGCTGGAAGGGGAGGATAAAATCCTCAACCACCCCGAATATGCGGAAGTCGATAAAGTGAAGAACTTCCTTTCGGTGGTTTCGAGTAAGGATAAAATCGCAAACCTTTTGAGCGACGACAACGATATCGAGATCAATATCAAGATCGGCGGGGAAGACAAGGACATTCCGGAAGATTGTTCCCTCGTGACGGCGACATACAGCGCGGGCAACGTAAAGCTCGGCACGTACGGCGTCATCGGACCGCTGAGAATGGATTATCAGAAAGTCATTTCCGTGCTGGAAGGCGTGGGAAAGATTCTGGAGGACATGATCAATAAAAAATAGGATACGAAAATGAAAGAGGATAAGAAAATAGAAGAAACGACCGTTGCGGAAAATTCCGAAGAAAAGGTTCCCGCCGAAGAAGCGGAAAAGGAATCCGCGCTGACGGCGGAAGAGGCCGCAAAGGTCATCGAAGAGTTAAAAAAGGAAGTCGCAACGCTGAAAGAAAACGACAAGACCGAAGAATATAAGGATAAATGGATGCGTTCGGTCGCGGAGTTCGATAATTATAAAAAGCGCAACGCCAACCTCTATCGGGAAGCGTACGGCGACGGAAAAAAGGAAATTCTGCTCAAGGTGTTGAGCGTGGGCGACAATCTCGAACGCGCGCTCGCCATGGAGCTGGACGAAAAGACCAAGGAAGGCGTTTCCATGATATTGAGAAGTTTCACGGAAATGCTGGAAGGGCAGGGCGTCACGGAGATTAACCCCGTGGGTGAAAAGTTCGATCCCAACTTCTGCGAAGCCGTCATGCAGGCGGAAGCGGGAGAGGGCGAAGAAGCCGACCGAGTGAAAGCGGTGTTCCAGAAAGGCTATAAGATGGGCGAAAAGGTAATCCGCTATGCAAAGGTCAGCGTGACAAAGTAGAAAATTTCCGCTTGCGAAAGCGGTGATCATAAATCAAAATACACCACTCGGCATTGTGCCGAAATTCATAAATAAAGGAGAATAAAATTATGGGAAAAACTATCGGTATTGATTTGGGAACGACAAACTCGTGCGTAGCCGTTATGGAAAACGGCGAACCCGTTGTAATAACGAACGCGGAAGGGAACAGAACCACTCCGTCGGTCGTAGGTTTTCAGAAGGACGGCGAAAGACTCGTCGGTCAGGTCGCAAAACGTCAGGCGGTTGCGAATGCGGACAGAACGGTGTCTTCCATCAAAAGACATATGGGGTCGGATTATAAAGTCACGATCGACGGCAAATCTTACACCCCGCAGGAAATTTCCGCTATGATTCTTTCCAAACTGAAAAAGGATGCGGAAAGTTATCTCGGCGGCACGGTGACGGACGCCGTTATCACCTGCCCGGCATATTTTACCGACAGCCAGAGACAGGCGACCAAGGACGCGGGCAAGATTGCGGGGCTCAACGTGCTTCGTATCATCAATGAACCGACCGCGGCGGCTTTGGCGTACGGGCTCGATAAAGAAGGCAAGAGCCAGAAGGTCATCATTTACGACCTTGGCGGCGGCACGTTCGATGTCTCCATCATGGAGATCGGCGACGGCGTATTCGAAGTGCTTGCGACCAACGGCAACAACATGCTCGGCGGCGACGACTTCGATAAACGCATCATGGATTATCTGATTTCCGAATTCAAGGCGAAAGAGGGCATCGACCTTTCTGGCGATAAGCTGGCGATGCAGAGACTGAAGGAAGCGGCGGAAAAGGCGAAGATCGAACTTTCCGGCGTGACAAAGACCAACATCAATCTGCCGTTCATCACGGCGGACGCGACGGGTCCGAAACACCTCGACGTAGACCTCACCAGACAGAAATTCGACGCGCTTACGAAAGACCTCGTGGAAGCGACCATCGAGCCTTTGAAAAAGGCGATGGCGGACGCGAAAGTTTCGTACAGCGACATCGAAAAAGTCATTCTGGTCGGCGGCTCGACGCGTATCCCCGCCGTTGTGGACGAAGTGAGAAAGATCACCGGCAAAGAACCGTTCAAGGGCATCAACCCCGATGAATGCGTCGCGATCGGCGCGGCGATCCAGGGCGGCGTTTTAAGCGGCGAAGTCAAAGACGTTCTGCTGCTCGACGTTATGCCGCTTTCGCTGGGGATCGAAACCCTCGGCGGCGTAAGCACCAAACTCATTGAAAGAAATACCACGATCCCTGTCAAAAAGTCGCAGGTGTTCTCGACGGCGCAGGATAACCAGACGCAGGTCGACATTCACATTCTGCAGGGCGAAAGGGAATTCGCGAAAGACAATAAGACGCTCGGCAGGTTTGAACTTACCGGCATCGCTCCCGCACCGCGCGGCGTTCCGCAGATCGAAGTTACTTTCGATATTGACGCAAACGGTATCGTGAACGTTTCGGCTAAAGACCTCGGCACGGGCAAATCGCAGAACATCACCATCACTTCCTCGACAAACCTTTCGGAAGCGGATATCGACAGGGCTGTGAAAGAAGCGCAGCAGTACGAAGCGGAGGACAAGAAGAGGAAGGAAGCCGTTGAAAACCGCAACAAGCTCGACGGGCTGATCTTCACCATCGAAAAGACGTTGAAAGATTCCGGCGACAAGATCTCCGCGGAGGACAAAGCCAAAGTGGAAGAAGCGGTGAAGAAGGCGAAAGAAGAGCTGGACAGCAACGACAACGACCGTATCGTAAAGGCGACGGAAGAATTGTCCAATTCCACGCAGGAAGTGTTCACGAAGCTTTATCAGAACGCGCAGGGCGCGCAGCAGAACCCGCAGGATAACGGCGATACCGAATTCCATCAGGGCGGCGAACAGTAATCGCGTAAAAAGCGACAGTTTCGCAAAAGATAAATCATAAACGAAAAGGCGTACTGAAAGGCGGTTTTCCGCCTTTCGGTATTTGCATAAAAAAGGGACTATGGCAGCGAAGAATTATTACGAAATTTTAGGGGTTTCCAAAACGGCGAGCCAGGACGAGATCAAAAGCGCGTACCGTAAACTCGTAAAACAATATCACCCCGACCTGCACCCGAACGATCCGTCGTGTGCGGAAAAATTTAAAGAGATCAACGAGGCGAATGAAGTGCTAAACAAAAAAAAACGCAGAAAGCAGTACGATTTCGAACTCGAACACCCCAACATGGGCGGCGGTTTCGGCGGATTTTCCAACGGCGGTTCGGGCGGATTTTCGGGATTCGGCGGTTTTGAAGATATTTTCGGCGACATTTTCGGTTCGTTCGGCGGCGGTTCGAGAACGCGTACGCAGGCGAAGTCGCAAGGCGAGGACATCACCGTTGAACTTTCCCTCAGCTTTCTCGACGCGGCGAAGGGCTGCACCAAGGATATCAGTTATACCCGTAATCAGCCGTGCGCTTCCTGTAAAGGCACGGGCGCGAAAAACGGTACGGCATATAAAAAATGCGAAAAGTGCGGCGGTACGGGGCAGGTTCAATACGTAAACAACAGCGGATTTTTCCGTTCGGTCAGCGTACGCGCCTGCGACGAATGCCACGGCACGGGTAAAAAAATCGTGGACGCTTGCCCCGATTGCAAGGGCAAGGGATATGTTCGCACCGCCACAAAGGTAACGCTGAATATTCCCGCCGGCGCGGATACGGGATCGTATATGCGCAAGCGCGGCTACGGCGAAGCGAGCAAGAACGGCGGCGAAGCGGGCGATCTGATCGTCGTGTTCCGTGTGGAGGAAAGCAAGATCTTCCGCCGCAAAAACTTCGATTTGTATGTCGATCTGCCCATCTCCTATAAAACGGCGGCGCTGGGCGGCAAGGTGGAAGTGCCCACCATTGACGACACCTTTACTTATACCATCCCCGAAGGCACGCCGAACGGCAAGATCTTCTGCGTGCGCGGCAAGGGAATTCGCGGCGTAAGGGGTACGGGCGATCTTTATATCGTCGTCAGCGTGGAAATTCCTTCGAAACTCACGAGAGAGCAAAAGAAGATGATCGAAGATTTCGATGCGAATCTCGATGTAAAACAATGCGACAAAATGAAGCGTTATCGCGACAACATGCAGGCCATGTACGGAAAAGACCCGTATTGATACGGGATAAAAAAGCCGTACACGGCTTTTTTGCGTTATGGCGAAATATGCGCATACGTTGCGTTATTATTTTATTGACGGACTTTTTACGCGATAAACTGAAAAATACGGCGCATTTTGGCGCGCCTTACGATTGATACGGAACAGATCCGTTTCGCTGCGGCGCCGATCAAGCGCCACTTTGAAAAGATAAAACTACGGGAGAAAAATCATGAAATATACCGAAATCACCGTGCATACCACGTCTATCGGCAGCGAACTCGTTTCCGATATCTTCTGGCAATTTACCGAGGACGGCGTGGCGATTTCCGACGTGAACGACGTCATCGCCCTTTCCAAGGCCAAGCGCGGCACGTGGGACTATATAGACGAAAAACTTCTTAAGCCTTCGGAAGTGCTCTGCAAAGGCTACGTCAAGGCGGACGACACGGAAACAAAATCGAAGATTTTTTCCGCGCTCCGCGATCTCAAGGAAAACGCGCAAGTAAACGTCGGCTCTTTGGAAACGGTACTGCGGGAAGTGGAGGGCGACGCGTGGATCGAAACGTGGAAAGAACACTTCCGCCCCTTTAACATAGGTAAAGTCGTCGTTTGTCCCGCGTGGCTCGACTATGCCCCGAAAGCGGGCGAAACGGTGGTGAAGATCGATACCTTTATGGCGTTCGGCACGGGCGAGAACGAAACGACGTCGATGTGCGTGGAACTGCTGCAAAAATATATGCGCCCCGAAAATACCGTGATAGACGTCGGTTGCGGAAGCGGGATTTTAGGGATTACGGCGTCGCTTTTAGGGGCGAAAAACGTCGTAATGACCGATATCGACGAATGCGCCGTCGCCGCGGCAAAGGGCAATGCTGCGCTCAATCGGATAAAGAATTATTCGGTGGAGCTGAAAAACCTGCTCGACGACGAAACGTGCAAGGGCGATATCATTCTGGCAAACATTATGGCGGAAATTCTCGTCGGATTTTCCAAGGATATCGGTAAAAATCTGAACGATAACGGCGTTATAATCCTGAGCGGTATTTTGAACACCAAGGAAGATTTCGTGAAAAACGCATATAAAAAAGCGGGATTTGCCGAAGTCGAAACGCTGAAAAAAGGCGAGTGGGTCGCCGTTGCGATGAAAAAAATATGAAGAGATTTTTTATAGACAAAGCAGAAGAAAAGGTAGAGCTCGGCGGCGAAGAATTTAAGCACGCCGTGTCCGTTCTGCGCATCAAAAAGGGCGACGAGGTCGTGCTTTGCGATCATACGGAATACGAATATCCCGCCGTCGTGGAGGAGGTCGGTAAAAACGCTCTCACCCTGCGCGTGACGGGCAAAAACCTTTGCGATAAGGAGCCGAAACAGGATGTTATTCTTGTCTGCGGCTATTTAAAAGGGGATAAGACGGAGTATTCCGTGCAAAAGGCGGTGGAACTCGGCGTGAAAAAAATCGTCGTGTTCCGCTCGGACTTTTCTTCGGCATACATGAACGAAAATAAGCTTGCTCGGCTCAACAAAGTGTCGGCGGAAGCGGCAAAGCAGTGCGGGCGTTCCGTCGCTCCGCGCGTGGAATATGCCGACGATTTTTCTTCCGCGCTCGATTGCGTGGCGGGAGTGAAAAACAAGCTCTTCGCCTGCGAATTTGCCGAAAATACTACGGCGGATCTTTCTTTGCTTCAAGGTTCCGTCGCCGTCGTCATCGGCTCGGAGGGCGGGTTTTCCGAAAAAGAGGCGTCGCTCGCCGCGCAAAAAGGGTTTGAAAGCCTGTATTTCGGAAAAAGAATTTTGCGCGCGGATACCGCCGCCGTCGCGGCGCTTGCCGTAATCATGTGGAATCTCGGAGCACTTAAATGAAAATTTGCGTGTTTACGTTGGGGTGTAAAGTCAACGCTTCGGAAAGCGATTCCATCGTGCGCGATCTGATTGGGCGCGGCTACGAAGTGACGGAAGAGCTCGAACCCGCCGACTTATATATCATAAATACCTGCGCCGTCACCGCCGAAGCGGAAAAGAAATCGCGGCAGACGGCGGCGCGCGCGGCAAAGCTCAATCCGAACGCGAAAATCGTCTTTACGGGGTGCGCCTGCCAGAAAAACGCCGCGCCCTTTGCGGAAAAGAAGAACGCGCAGCTCGTCACGGGGGTGTTCGGCAAGGGCAAAATCCCCGATATGCTGGAAGAGAGGGGTATTTTGCTTTCTCTGGAAGACAAGGAGTTTGAAGAACTGTTGCCGCCTTTATCCGACCGCGCGAGAAGTTATATCAAGGTGCAGGACGGCTGCAATAATTTTTGTTCCTACTGCATTATCCCGTACCTGCGCGGCAGAACGCGTTCCCGTTCGCCCGAAAGCGTTCTGCGGGAAGTCTGCGCCCTTTCTTCCGCCGAAATCGTGTTGAACGGCATCAACCTTTCCGCGTACGATTACCGCGGAAAAAAGCTGAAAGATCTCGTGCTCGCATTGAAAGACGTAAATAAACGCGTGCGGCTCGGTTCGCTGGAAGTCAACGTTGTGGACGAAGAGTTTTTGTCCGCACTCGCTTTGTTAAAAGACTTTGCGCCGCAGTTTCACCTTTCTTTGCAGTCGGGCTCCGACGCGGTGCTGAAAAAAATGAACCGCCATTACACCGCCGAGGAATATCTCGAAAAGGTGCGCCTTATCCGTTCGTTTTTTCCGTTTGCCGGCATTACCACCGATATCATCGCGGGATTTCCTTCGGAAACGGAGGAGAACTTTGAAGAAACGCTTCGCCTTGTCGACAGGGCGGAATTTTCCGATATCCATTGTTTTTGTTATTCGCCGCGGAGCGGTACGCTCGCTTATAAAATGTCCGATCTGCCCGCCGAAGTCAAGCGGGAACGGCTTGAAAGGTTAATGAAAAAAAAGGAGCTATGCCGCGCGCGATTTGAAGAAAAAAATCTCGGCAGAACAGAGAAAGTCGTCGTGGAAGAGCAGGCGGACGGATATTTTGCAGGCTATACGGGCAATTATCTCCGCGCATATTTGAAAGAGGCGTTGCCGAACGAAGAAGTTTCTGTTATAATAAAGGAAAGGTTCAAAGACGGCGTTCTTTGTGAAAAATTTCAGGAGGAATAAAATATGGATTGTATTTTCTGTAAGATCAGAAAGGGAGAAATCCCTTCCGAAAAGGTTTATGAAGACGACAAAATGATGATCATCAAGGACATCGACCCGAAGGCGAAAAGGCATTATCTGTGCATTCCGAAAAATCATTTTAAACTGCTTTCCGAAATGAACGAGGAAGACGCGGCGCAGCTTGCGCATTGTTTCAAAACGATTCCTACGCTCGCCGATAAACTCGGACTGGACGGCGGGTACAGGCTCGTCATCAATCAGGGCGACAACGCGGGGCAAAGCGTGTTTCATCTGCACATACATATTCTTGCAGGGCAGAAAATGGAATGGAACCCCGCTTAAAGAAAAAATTGCCGCTTAAATTCCTTTTAATTTTCTTTTGCGCGCAAAGCGACTTTTTTCGAGTATTTTCGCGGGAAAAATCGCTGTTTTTTTGGCGAAATTTGAAAAAATGCTTGTAAATTCGTTGACATTTTTTTGCCGTTTTGATATAGTAAGACTGTTGAAAAACCGAGTAAACGCCAACGGGCAAAGGAGGGTTGTAAATGTCAACGGTTCGCGTAGGTGAAAACGAAAATATCGACAGCGCATTGAGAAGATTCAAAAGAAAATGCTCGCGTGACGGTAT
>CALVXL010000073.1 GCA_944369635.1 uncultured Clostridia bacterium | reverse complement strand
TCACAGCTTTCTTTTGTCGTAGTAAGCCTGCTTTTAGCTTTACATCTGCCGCTTTTCGAAGGGGTAAAACGAGTTACGCCTTTAAAATAAAATCTTTCAAAATATCTGCACTTGTCGCATGTTTTTGCTTTCATAGTATATCTCCTTGATAATGTGATAATAATACTATTATAACGTAAGATATATCTTACGTCAAGGACTTTTTGTAAACTTTATCTTACAATATTTTTATGAATAATTTATTTGCAGAAAGGCTGTCGGAATATTTAAAAGAGAGTGGACTCAGTAAACGTAAGTTTGCGGAAAAAGCGGGCGTATCGGCAATGAGCGTTTCGGATTGGACGACGGGAAAAATTCAACCAAACGCAGAAAGCATTTTTTTGATTTGCAAAGCTTGTGATTTAAGTGCGGATTATCTGCTCGGTTTAGAGGATTAGTTTGCGGGGCGCGGTAATTTTGCCGAGCCTGGAAGCAAGGTGCAAATATTTTGAATTATGGGAAAGCGCTAAAATATTAAAGGGCGGCAAGTGAATTTACGCAGAGCGCGCTTACGGAAAAAACGGGATTTAAACAGCGGATGATCAGCTGGGGAGAGGCGGGCAAAGGTTTACCGAATATCGATTTTTGCGGAAAGCTTGCCGATTTTTAGGGAATTTCGCTCGATGAGCTTGTCGGAAGAGATTTTGTTCTTTCGTAGAAGAAAGATGAAAAGTAATATGGAATTTAAAGATAATCTGAGAAAAATAAGAAAAGAGCGAGAGATGACGCAAAAAGACGTTTGCAAAATATTGAACGTTTCTTTGAACGGTTATGCAAGTTGGGAGCAGGGGCGTACCGAACCGGACATAAAAACCATCGTCAAACTTTGTAAAATCTTTGACGTCAGCGCGGACTATCTTCTCGGTTTAGAGGATTAAAATGCGGGGCGCGGCAATTTTGCCGCGCCCCGCATATTTTTTTAAATGCCCAGGTCGTTAAAAAGTTCGTTGGCTTTGGCAACGGCTTCTTCGTCCGCGCTTTTAAATGAAGAAAGCGAACTTTTTACCGCTTGCGGTTTGGTGAATATCGCCTTTATTAGCCGCCACATATAGCAAAACGGCAACAGCAGAATACATTTTTCCAATACGGGAAAGATCTTTTTCATCGTTGCGACTTCCGGAAACGCGCGTTTGAAAAAATATCCGCGTTTTCCGTGTTTCGCCGCACCGTTTACCGTGGCATTTTTAACCGTTCCGTAAACGCCGCTCGATAGGATGTAATCGGCAAGCGGATCGTTTTCGGGCAATTCCCCGTCGCCGAACCAGCGGAAAGAAAGCGCGCGCAGTTTTTCTTCAAACGTTACAAGCTGCAACTTTTCGAATTCTCTTTGTAAATATTCGCGATCGAGCGCCTTTTTTTCGTTATAAAGATATACGTCCGCCACCGAACGGATACCCGTTCCGCCGCTTTTGAAATGCTTATATAAATGCACGATGACGAAAATGTAAAAATCTTCGTCCGTAAAATTATATAAACTGCCGCTTACGTGTTTGAGCCGCGGCAGTATGTCGTCATAATAGTCGGGGCAGGAAGGAACTTTACCCAAAGAATAATGCATTTCCACGCTCGCCGTGCCAAGCGTATGAAACATATGGTTTTCGCCGGAGCTTTTCAATTCAAAGCCCAGCTCATCCATCAGCTTTTTCACTTCCTGCGTGCGGGCGGGATCGAACCAGACGTCCAGATCGCAACAACTTCTGAGCAGCGGATCGGGATAAAGCTTTTTAAGGTAATAGCCTTTCAGCGGCATATAGGGGATATTATTTTCTTCCAGTTTGGCAAACAGAATTTCCGCCGCATAGGTGAGCGATTCCTGCTGACGTAAAAATTCCGCATAATAGGATAGCAGTTTCGCGCGTACCTGTTCGGGAAGGTCGGCTTTCAGGGCGTCTTCGGCAATCATATTGAGTACGGAATGCCGTTTCGCAAGCGCAAGGGTTTTCGGCAGCGATTCGACGTCGCACGGCAAACCGTGCAATTTGGATTTTACGGCATTCAATAATAATTCGGCAGATGTATTCATATAAAAAATTATAGCAAAGCGGTGCGGATTTGTCAACGGAGGCGGAAAAACCTTTCGAAAATTATTGTCAAAACTGCTTTTAAATGATATGATTAAGCATATGAAAGCTGTATTGCAACGCGTTTTGCACGCGCGGTTGAAAGTCAACGGGGAAACCGTTTCCGAAATCGGCAAAGGATACGTCGTTTATTTCGGCGTACGGAAAGGAGATACCGAAAAGGAAGCCGAGTTCCTCGCGAAAAAAATCGTGAACCTCAGGATATTTGAAGACGAAAACGGCAAAATCAACCGTTCGATAAAGGACGTCGACGGGCAGATTTTATTCGTTTCGCAATTTACGCTTTACGCAAACGCGTCGCACGGCAACCGCCCCGATTTTCTGGCGGCGGAAGAACCCGTCCGCGCGGAACAGCTTTACCGCTACGCGGCAAAGCTTCTAAAGAACGAAGTGCCCGTGCAATTAGGCGTATTCGGAGCGGATATGAAGATAGACCAGCTCAACGACGGGCCTTTCACCCTGATTTTGGAGAAGAGAAATGAAGAATAATTCCTTTATGCTGACGGCGGTGATCTGCGCGTTGCTCATCATCACGTTAAGCGGCGGCATCATCTTTGCGTTGCTCGATTATACCGTCATCGTAACGGTGCTTTTCGTGCTGGCGGGCGTGCTTGCGTTGCTGCTCGTCGCGCTCATAGTCTTTGCTTACGTAAAAAACGTTCGCGGCAAGCGCAACAAATAAGCGGGCGGAGGTATAAATTATGAGATTGAAAAACGCAATCAAACTGATATTTGCGAATTTCGGCGCAACGTATAAAGTGCTGATTTATAAACTCATCGTGTTCGCAGTGCTTGCTGCGGTGGGCGTGTTCGTGCTGTTGCCGAATTTTAACCAGTTGCTCGAGGCGAGCAGCCTTAATAAACTTCTTTCCGCGTTCGGGGAGATCGTAAAATCGATTTTTAAGCCGGGCAGCGAAATTTCCGCGGCGCAGCAAGCGTTTTCGGATAATCTGGCGGCCTTTACCACGTATATACGCGAAAACGTGTGGCAGATCGTGGGACTTGCCGGGGCGTTCAGTCTGTTTTATTTTGTCGGAATGTTTTTCACGAACATCGCCAACTTTTCTTTGGGAAAAATGGTCAACGACTATATGTCCAGCCTGACCAATACGGGATTTACCGTCGGGGTGTTCAATTCTTTGGGAAAGGCCAGTCTGTATTCGCTAATCGAACTCGCCATATCGCTGGTTTTCTATGTGGCGGCGGTTTGTTTATGCTTTTTCATTCTTTGGCTCGTGCCTTATGCGCTTGCGGCGATCTTTCTCGCGCTTCTGGCGGCGGGAATGTTGCTTTCCGTAAAGCAAGTCTTTATGTCCGATTTTATGCCCAACGTCATAGCCGATAAGATGCGCACGGACAAGGCTTTCCGCGAATCGGTAAAAGTTCCCGCACATGACTTTATCAGAAAATTCAACAACTATTTCACCATAAACATCATCATGCTTTACGCAAATATCAGCTTTGCGGTGTTTACCGTCGGCACGGGACTTTTGCTCACGTTGCCTCTCACCACGCTCATTATAACGACTTTCCGTTTTGTCAGCCAGTACACGACAACGCGCAAAAAATATTATCTTGCGCCCGACGAAATCGTCCGTCCGCCCAAGTCGGAAGACGAGGAAGAGGACCTTTTCAAAAAGATCGACGAAGAATAAGCGTAAGATTCGCTTTCTGATTCAATACGGAAAAATAATGCGGCGCGGCAGATTTCTGCCGCGCCGCGTTTTTTGATGAGGAACGTGTTTTTAAGAGGAATAAAAAAGAACGGCTTTTGCCGTCCGATTTTACGCTATCTTTGGTTACGGTTCTTGTATTCGATGAGCGCCTGTGCGAACTGATCGCCGCAGGAAGTGTTGCTCCTGCACTTGATACCTTGTAAAAGGGCGATCACTTCGTCCACGTCCTTGCCTTCCACAAGCCTGGAAATCGCCTGCAAATTTCCCGAACAACCGCCTATGAATTTCACGCCCGTAACTTTATTGTCGGGCGTGACGTCGTAAATGATTTGTCTCGAACAAGTTCCTTTCGTAATGTACGTCTGCATAATTTACCTCCTTGTCAGTCTACCAGATTATCGTAAATGAGAGAATAAACGCTCGCAGCCTTTTCTTCCCATTTTTTATAAATGTCTTTCGCCGCCTGCCGGTTGGGTACGACGAATTTAAGTTCCAGCAGGGGCTGGATCGGTTCGATAATTTTCAGATAAACCGTATATGTACCGTCTTTATTCATGTAATAGTCCGCAACGCATTCCTGTTTTCTGCGGTATTTGTTGCGGTTGTTTTTAATGAACAGCGCAATTTCCTCCCGCGTGCTGGCGGGTATTTTGATAAAGAAATTCGCTAAACACACCCGACCGTCCGGGGTGATGGTGTACATCGGTTCGCCGGACGACGTGGAAATATCGTAAATGAACCCGTGCTCGATGAGCTGCGCGATGATGGGCTGGCAGTCCATATACGCAATCCAGTTATTGCTCGAGCAGCACATATCCAGAATGGTATTTTCGGATAAAGGCACTTCCATCTTATCGAAAACGAATAAAATTATTAACTTGTTTAACGACGAATCGCCTTTTACCTGCATATTATACCTCTCCCGCTTGCAACCATTATACCATAAATTCCGATTTTGTAAACATAATTCGCTAAAATTTTCAAAAACATTGGTAGTTTTCGGGAAATTGTGTTATAATCATAAGGAAAGAAATCCAAATTGTCAAGTATTTTTCTCTGAGGAGCAGAAAGTGGACGAAAGAAAACAACTCAACGCATTTTTGGAAAAAGCGGACGAACTCATCGAATCCAAATATATTTTTGCCGACGCCAAGCTCGCGGGACTTTTAAAAACCGTGGCGGTTTCGCCTGCCGTCGTCAGCCTTTTGGAAAGCTGTCTGAAGGACTTCGACTTTGAAAAGGTCTTTACCGAAAGTTTTGTGGGGTCGGAGGACAATTCCCTCATCAGCGAATACCATGCGCCTGCCTCCGCAAAGGACATGATCGCGTTGGTATTCACCGTGCTCATCAAAATCGATTCGGGGGAAATCGATCTCGGCCTGTTTATGAAGACATTTTTCTACGGCGACGGAAGTTTGTTTAATTCCTACGCCGCTTTTACGGAAGAATTCGTCAAGCCGTTCCGCAATGCCGTGAAACTGATCTTCGACGGGTTGGAAGAAAGCCGCTTTACCGAACGTATGCCGCGTATGCCGTCCGTTGCGCAAAGCATGCCGTCGCTTACCGTCATGCGCAAACGCAAACTGCCCGAGGACGACGCGGTGGACGAACAGGCGATTTCCTTCGTGCGCAAACTGCTGAAAAACGACGAAAGCGCGCTGATGGCATCGGGGGAAAAGGAGGAACGGCTGGCGCTTGCGCTCGGCGTAACGAGCGGCTTTTTATCCGCGTTGGACGAAAGCGACCGTTTGCGCATTCAGACGGCGTTCGCCGGGTATAAATTCATGTGCGAAGCGTTGCCGAACGTGCCGCTGCACGCCGAGAAGATAGAAAAAATTCTGAAAGAAAGGAAGATGCTTTAATGGAACTTATTGAAAAGACCGTTAAGGAAAACGTGATATACAGCGGCAAGATTCTGTCGCTCAAATGCGACGAAGTGCTTTTGCCCAACGGCAAAACGAGCAAACGCGAAGTCGTTTTGCATAACGGCGGCAGCTGTGTGCTGGCGGCAAAGGACGGCAGGATTTTGTTCGTAAAACAATACCGCTATGCGCTGGGCGAGGCGATTTACGAAATTCCCGCGGGCAAGCTGGAAAAAGGGGAAGACCCCAAAAACACGGCGATCCGCGAGCTGGAAGAGGAATGCGGGCTCGTTGCGGAGGACGCGACGCTCCTTTACGAAACTTATCCGACGCCCGGGTACAGTTCGGAACACATTTACATATACCGTTGCGACCGTTTTAAAAACGGTAAAGCGCACCTCGACGAGAACGAATTTCTGACGGGCGAGTGGATCGAAGAAGAAAAAGTGCGCCGCATGATGAAGAGCGGGCAAATTAAGGACGGCAAAACGCTCATCGCGCTTTTGCATTATTTTTTGGATAAAGCGGAAAAATAGTCCCCTCTACGGTTGACATTTTTTCGGCGATTTGATAGTATTTTTGCCGGACAGGATTTAAAAAGTATACGAAACCGTAAAAAGAGTGAAAAAAGTGCGGTTTGCGCGCCGCCGCTTTTTGGGCGGCGCGGTGAAACGGGAGATGAGATTTTGATAAGAAGAGACGATTTGAGAAATGTGGCGATCATAGCGCACGTCGACCACGGCAAGACGACGCTTGTCAACGAAATGCTCAAGCAGGGCGGCATATTCCGCGACAATCAGCAGGTACAGGACAGGGTGATGGACTCCGGCGATCTGGAACGGGAGCGCGGCATCACCATACTTGCAAAAAATACCTCCGCGTTCTATAACGGCGGGAAGATCAGCATTGTGGACGCGCCGGGACACGCCGATTTCGGCGGGGAAGTGGAGCGCGTGCTCAAAATGGTAAACGGCGTTCTGGTTTTGGTGGACGCCTGCGAAGGGCCTATGCCGCAGACGCGGTTCGTGGTGCAAAAGGCGCTCGATTTAGGGCATAAGCTCATCATCGTGGTCAATAAGATCGACCGTCCCGACGCGCGCAGCGAAGAAGTGAAAGAGGAAATTTTGGAACTTCTTTTGGAACTCAACGCGACGGACGAACAGCTGATGAGCCCCATCGTGTTCTGTTCGGGAAGAAACGGCACGGCGAGTTTGGATCCCGCCCGCGAAGGCACGGACCTGAAACCGCTGTTTGACGCCATTATCGAGCATTTCGAACCGCAGACGGTGGACGAAAACGGAGAATTGCAACTGCTTGTTTCCTCCATCGATTACAACGATTATGTAGGGCGTATCGGGATCGGCAGGATCGAGCGCGGAGCCATTTCCGTCAACGACGACGTGGCGATCTGCAACTATAACATAGAAGGGAAGGTCTGCTCGGGCAGGATCGTGGCGCTTTATCAGATCGAGGGCCTGAACCGCACGCCCGTGGATACGGCGATCGCGGGTGACATCGTCTGCTTTTCGGGGTTGGAAAACATCTCCATCGGCGATACGGTATGTTCCAGAAACAAAATCGAAGCGGTGCCGTTTGTCAAGATCAGCGAACCGACGGTGGAAATGACTTTTTCCGTCAACGATTCGCCTTTCGCGGGAAAAGAAGGCAAGTTTGTAACCACAAGGCATTTGCGCGACAGGTTGTTTAAAGAGCTTTTGAAAGACGTTTCCCTCCGCGTGGAGGAAACCGATTCTTCCGATTCTTACCGGGTATGCGGCAGAGGGGAAATGCACCTTTCCATTCTGATCGAAAGCATGCGCCGCGGCGGCTACGAGTTTCAGGTAGGCGCGCCCAAAGTTTTATATAAGGAAATCGACGGGGTGAAGTGCGAACCGATCGAGCGGCTTGTGGTGGACGTGCCCGAAGACAAGACGGGTACGGTGTTTTCCAGCATGGGAGAAAGAAAGGGCGAACTGTTGCAGATGGAAAACATCGGTTCGCGTATTCGTCTGGAATTTGCCGTTCCCGCGCGCGGTCTTTTCGGTTATAAAAGCCAGTTTCTGACCGATACCCGCGGCGAAGGGGTGTTCAACACCATCTTTATGGATTATCAGCCGTATAAAGGGGATATCGTGCGTCGGCAGACGGGCTCTCTCGTCGCGTTCGAAACGGGCGAGGCGGTAACGTACGGATTGTTTAACGCGCAGGGCAGGGGCAAACTCTTTATCGGACCCGGAACGCCAGTTTATGAGGGTATGGTCGTCGGCGAATCGCCGAAAGCGGAAGATATTTCCGTTAACGTCTGCAAGAAAAAGCACATGACGAACATGCGCGCGGCGGGCAGCGACGACGCGCTCCGCCTGGAAACGCCGAAGATCATGAGTTTGGAAGAGTCGATGGAATACATCAACGACGACGAGCTTTTGGAAGTTACGCCGAAGAGTTTGAGAATCAGAAAGAAAACGCTCGACACGGAAACGCGTCTGAAGCGCAAGGCGAAAGGACTTGAATAAAATAGAAGGTGAAGATATGAGCGAATGTACACACGATTGTTCCACTTGTAAGGAAAATTGCGGCGAAAGAAGGGAAAGCCTTATCAAAAAGCCGCATGAACTGAGCAATATAAAGCGCGTGATCGGCGTCGTCAGCGGCAAGGGCGGCGTAGGCAAGTCGATGGTAACGGCGATGACCGCCGTGATCTTCAACCGCCGCGGCTATAAGACGGCGATCATGGACGCCGACGTCACGGGACCTTCCATTCCGCGCATGTTCGGCATCAAAGAACGGGCGCAGGGCAGCGAAACGGGACTGCTTCCCGTAAAGAGTAAAACGGGCATCGAGATCATGAGCGTCAATCTGCTTTTGGAAAACGAAAACGATCCCGTGGTGTGGCGCGGTCCCGTCATCGGGGGCGTGGTGCAGCAGTTCTGGACGGACGTCATCTGGAACGACGTGGACTATATGTTCGTCGATATGCCTCCCGGAACGGGCGACGTGCCGCTTACCGTGTTCCAGTCCATTCCCGTGGACGGGATCATCGTGGTGGCGTCGCCGCAGGAACTCGTTTCCATGATTGTGGAAAAAGCGGTCAAAATGGCGAACATGATGAACATTCCCGTACTCGGCGTGGTGGAAAACATGAGCTATGTGGAATGTCCCGATTGCAAGAAAAAGATTTATCTTTACGGCGAAAGCAACACCGAAAAGATCTGCAAAGATTTTTCTCTGCCGCTTCTGGCGCAGATTCCCGTCGATACGTCTTTGGCAAAGCAGAGCGATCGCGGGCTGATCGAGCTTTTCGAGGGAACTTATCTCGAAGACGCGGCGACCGCCATCGAAACGCTGATGAAGAATCTGCCCGTAAGAGAAAAGTAAAAAAATACGACATATTGCGTTTTTACAACCGAAAGAATTACGCCGCGGCAATTTTGCCGCGGCGTAATTCTTTGCGCTTTTTCGAAACCGTGTGAACGCTTTCGGGCGCGTTAGGCATATGCTTGGGATACGGTGTTTAAAATGAAAATGGCATACGGGATGCCGTATGCCGATTTCGGGTGGTGCCATCAAGCGTTAAAAACGTTATTTGCAGCAGCCGCCGCAGCCGCAACCGCAACCGTTGTTCTTGCATAAGCAGTAAACGAGCGCGATGGCCGCAGGAACAACGTAGCAGCTGTTCAAAAAGCCGTTCAGGCAACCGCTTTTGCATACGCAAAGAATGAGCAGGATAATTAAAATCCAAAGGCAACAGTTATTTTGGTCAAAACAAAATCCGTTCATAAAATATCCTCCGTTAATCCGCTCTTCGCCGTATGTATTTACTTTCGAGTTTTCCTTTCGGCGAATCGCTTTATACTTCATAATAAGCTTTTTATCAAAAAAATGTTACTAAGGTCATTCATAAACTTGCTAAAATTATGAATTTATGTTAGAATTGCGATGTAACGGATACCCGAAACGGGGTCCGATTGCGGTAAAAAACTACATAGTTTTTGTTCATCGCAACAGATATCTTAAAAAGAATTTGATTGGAGGACATTATGAACAAAGAAGAAAAGAATGCGGAAAACCTTTCTTTAACGCCCGAACTTGCAAAAGAGAAGGAGAGGAAAAAGCTTTTTACGTCGCGCAATATCGCGTGGTTTGCAATCCTTCTCGCGCTCACCGTCGTTTTACAGGTGTGGGGCAGCGCCGTCAGAATCGGCGCGAACACCGTAAATTTATCGCTCATTCCCGTGGTTCTGGCGGCAATCCTGCTCGGACCGCTTGCGGGCGCGGTCATGGGGTTTGCGTCTGCGGCAGTCATCCTTATTTACGTGGTGCTGGGCACGGAGCCGCTTTCCTTTATGATGTTTCAGGACCATCCGTTTATCACCGTCGCGCTTATTCTGATCAAGACGACGGCGGCGGGGTTCGTTGCGGGCATATTATTTCAATTGATTTCGCGTAAAAACGCCTATGTTGCCACGTTTGCGGCGGCGGCCGCCGCGCCCGTTGTGAATACGGGGCTTTATATCCTCGGCGCGCTTTTGATGAGCGACACCATCGCCGCTTCCGGTTTTGCGGACGGCATGAGCGCCATTTACTTTCTCGTCGTGGTGGCGGCGGGCGTGAATTTTCTGATAGAATTTGCCGCCAATATGGTCGCTTCGCCCGCGATTTTTTCGGTCATCAAGGTGATCAGAAAGCGCAGTTATTGAGTTTTCGACAAAATTCGCTTGTTTTCGACGTGAAAATCGCACAGGTATACGATTGAACGGAAAAGGAAAAGAATAAGGTGTAATAAATATGTTGCTTGCCATCGACGTGGGAAATACCAATATCAAATACGGAATCTTCGACGGAGCGCGCCTTGCGGCGAGCTTCCGCGTGGCGTCCCTTTTAAAAAAGACTGCGGACGAATACGGCGCGGTGCTCACCAATCTGTTGGGCACGTCGGGCATTAAGATTTCCGATATCGACGGCGTGATCCTTTCGTCGGTCATTCCCGCGCTGAATTACACCATCTGCCATATGTGCGAGTATTTTTTCAAAATCAAGCCGATCGTCGTGGGACCTGGTGTGAAAACGGGGCTCAACGTCAAGGCGGATAACCCGCGGGAAGTCGGTTCGGACGTCATCGTCAACAGTGTGGGCGCATATAAGAAATACGGCGGACCCGTCGTCGTCATCGATTTCGGCACGGCGACTACGTTCGACGTCATCACGGCAAAGGGCGAGCTCGTCGGCTGTATCATCGCGCCGGGAATCAAAACTTCCCTCGAAAGTCTGGTGACGGGCACGGCGCAACTGCCGATGATCGAGCTTGTCGCGCCAAAGAGCATGCTGGCGAAAAATACCGAAACCGCTATGCAGGCGGGCATCGTCTTCGGCATGGCGGGGCTTGTGGAAAACATTATCCGCAAGATCAGAAAGGAAACGGGCTGGAAGGAAATGAAAGTCGTTGCCACGGGCGGCATGGCTAAACTGATACGCGAAGAAGTTACCTGTATCGATCTGGTGGACAGAACGCTTACTTTGGAAGGCTTAAAGACCGTATACGATTTAAACAAGAAAGCGGAGGCATAAAATGAAAAAATGGGGCGTAGCCATACTCGGTTTGGGCGTCGTAGGCGGGGGGACGTATAAGATCCTTACCGAAAACAAAGAATATTACAAAAAGACGCAGAAACTCGACATCACGGTGGAATGCGTGCTGGAACGCAATAAACAGCGCGCGCTCGATCTCGGCGTGGAAGAGGAAAAAATCGCTTCGTCTATCGAAGAGGTAATCTCTAATCCCAATGTCGACGTCGTGGTGGAGGTCATCGGCGGCGTGGAGCCGGCGAGGACATTCGTATTAAAAGCGCTGATGTCGGGTAAAACCGTTGTTACTTCCAACAAGGAACTCGTGTGCAAACACTGGTACGAGCTGGAAGCGGAGGCGAAAAAGATGAACGCGGGTTTGCTTTTCGAAGCGAGCTGCGTGGGCGGCGTGCCCATTATCCGCACGCTGACCGAAGGCACGCAGGCGAACAGCATACTTTCGCTGGTGGGCATCATCAACGGCACGACCAATTACATTCTCACGAAAATGGAAAAAGAGGGCACGGATTACCAGACTGCGCTTAAAGAAGCACAGCACCTCGGCTATGCCGAATTTAATCCGACGGCGGACGTCGAAGGCTTCGACGCGGCGTATAAGCTCTCGATTCTTTCTTCCCTTGCGTTCAGCAAGCGTATTCCTTTGGAAAACGTCTATCGGGAAGGCATTACGAAAATCACCGGCGAAGATATCGCCTACGGCAAAAAACTCGGTTATAAAATCAAACTGCTTGCGATCGGCAAAAATACCGACGCCGGCATAGAGGTTCGCGTGCATCCCGCATTCGTTCCCGCCGATTCCATGATCGCTTCGGTCAACGACTCTTTCAATGCCGTCAAGATCACGGGCGACAGCGTTGGCGAGGTCATGCTTTACGGCAGGGGCGCGGGCGCGCTGCCTACGGGAAGCGCAATCGTCAGCGACATTATCTTTGCGGGAAAACATCCCGAAATTTCTTATGCGACCTTTGAAAACACCAAGGAAGCCGATAAAAGCACGAAGTTCGTCAGCGATTTTACCACGAAGTATTTTATCCGCCTTACGGTGGAAGATAAGTCGGGCGTGCTTTGTAAAATTGCGGGCGTTTTTGCAAAATACGGCGTCAGCTTAAAGGAAGTCAAACAGGACGTATATAAAGAAAGCGGTGTTCCGCTGGTCATCATCACTCACGAAACGCAGGAATTTTCCGTCAGAAAAACCCTCGAAAAGCTGGAAGCGATGGAGGAAGTTTTTTCCGTGGACAGCCTGATCCGCGTGGAAGAATGATTCATAAAATATAAATCGTTTTAGGCGTCATACGCCGCGGCAAAAATGCCGCGGCGTTTATTTTTGCAAAATTTTTCATAAAATGACGGTAAAATAACGGTTAAATCCTCGAATTTTTCGAAAAATGTGCGATTTGTGTTGACTTCGCTGTGTCATAATGATACAATAATTGTAATATAAATTTATTACATAGAGCAAGTTTCTTATGACAAAAAAGAAAAATAATCCCGCGGCGGATCCGACCGCGGAACAAAATATCGGCACCGCGGAAAAAGCGGAGCAAAATCTTGTTGCGGATAAAAACGCAACAGAGGACGTTTTACAGGCAGAAACGGACGGGATTTCGGAAGAGATCGCCTTAGAGGCCGACGGCGGCGCTGCGCTTGTGAAACCGCACAGAAAGGTTCTGAAAGTCGTCGTCGTCATTTTTCTGGAAATCGCGCTTCTTTGCGCGGGGCTGTTTTTCGGCTATGTGTATGCAAAGGCAACCATTCCGCAGGGCGTCGTGCTTTCGGAATATAAAACCATTGAGGAACTGCGCGAAGAGTACGGCGCGGTTGCGGACGAAAAAAAGAGCGTGCAAAGCTACGTAAACGCAAAGGATTATTACGGACTTTACGCTACCGTTTATTATAAGCTCATAACCGCGACGGACGTATACCTCATGTCCACGGGGCTGACGGATTCGCTCGGCATGGTGAAAGTGAGCATCGAAAGCGAGAAGAAGCTGGAAAACGGATATATGGTCTGGCACATGAATTCTTCGGGCGACAGTATGCCTTCTCAGACGACGTTTTCCGTCAACGGGTATTTCGACATCGTCAATCAGATGGTGAAAGTAAAGCGTTATAACAACAAAGGCGCAGGCGATTCCAAAAATGGCAAGGAGCAAAGCGAGCTGGCGTTCGTTTCCAAATACGGTTTGTTGCCTTTTGCCTTTTCCAACTATTACGTTACGGAAGCAAACATTCTGAGTGCGGAATGCAGGACGGAAAACGGGCTGAACGTGCTCACGCTCACGCTCGACGCGGAAAGCGCGACGGAAGGATATGTCGTGCAGATGAGCGGCATGAGCGGGCAGAAAGCTGATTTTTCCGACGGCTCGGTCGTTTATACCATGATGTTTGACGATAATTTCGTACTGAGAAAGACGGCGTCGTCCGACGAATACGTTATCAATTACGGAATCAAAGTTTCCTGTAAGGGGAATATGGAAGAAAATTATTATTATAAAGGCGAAGAAGGATACGTTTCCTTTACGGAAGAAGAAAAATACGAAAACGTCGCTCCCGACGCTTGAAGGTGAGGACATATGCGCAATATTTTCAAAAAGAATTTTATCATATTTCTGATTGCCGTCATGGCGCTGGGCTTTTCGGCGTTTTTTGCGGGCTGTCATTCTTCCTTGAACGAAGAGGAAGACAAAATTCAGATTGAAAAACCCGATGAAACCGAAACGCCGATCGATCCTTCCACGCAAGCGCTCGGCGAATCGGTGTTCAAACTCGTCGTCAAAGGCGCGGAAGGCGATCTTCAAATCGCTTACGGCGACGTTTCGCTGAATGCAAACGTCCGTGCTTCGTTGGACGGAGTGGTTCTGGCCTATATCGAAACGGAAGTTTTCGGCATGCCGGCAAAACTCGGCTTGCAGTTTGAAAACGGCAATAAAAACGTGCTGGCGGAGATCGCCGACGAAAAGTTTTACTTCGATTTATCGGACACGGCGGAAGTCGCGGAAAGGATTACGGCTGTTTTGGAGGGACGCGATCCCGTTGTTCCCGATACCGAAAACGGCGAAACGTACCCGCCCGTTACGATTGCGGGACTCGATCTCGAATCGATCTTTTCCCTGCTCGATAATTTCGACGGAACTTCCGTTTTGGGACTTTTGACAGAAGTAGTCGGCGTCAAGACGGATAGCGGTTTTGAATACAGCGTTCCGCTTATGGAAAACATCGGTATTTCGCTGTTTGTGGATAACGAAAACAATTTAAAAAATTTAGCCGTCACGGGTTTGGAACTGGGCGGCGTTCAGGCGACGGCGGAACTTTGCAATATCCGTTATCCCGAGGAAAAAATCGTTCCCGTAAGCACGGAAGAATACATAAACATAAAAACTTATTTGCCCGTTTTGGAGAATTTCTGTAAGGATAAGGTAGAATCCGTTCCGCAACTTATCGAAACGGTGAAAAATCTCAATCTTTCCGCTATTTCCGAAATTCTGCGGGGAATCAAGGACGGTAAAACGCTGTCCTTCAACGTTGCGCTGTCGTCTCCTTTGGATGCCGTTGCGGCGGTAACGCTGGATTTCAGCAGCGGACTCAAAGCAAAACTTTCGCTTTCCGCTTTGGGGATGCAAGCCGAAGTGTATTACGATAACGGCGAAATATATATCCTTGCGGGCAATGTGAAAATCAAGTGCGGTTTGCAGGATATAGCCGACCTGCTCGGCGTGTTCGGCATCTCTTTTGATGTGCCCGATCTCGGCGGGCTCGGCGTAAATAATTTGCGGGAAACCTTAGCAAAAATTTCCGCGTTGGTAAACGGCAGCAAAATCGAGATCGAAAAGATCACTGCAAACGGCGACGAAGTGATAATCGCTCTTGCAGGCATGGAATTTACTTTCAATGTAAAAGAAATTTCTCTCGGCGCAAATTTCAAAGAATTCGGCGTTTTTGTAACCGATATTTCCGCAGGGGAAAAGGTAATCGTACCCGAAGAAAATTATAGCGAACTTTCCGCGGTTACACCGATTGTGAAAAACCTTTACAATGCGGTAAAGGGCGGCAAGCTCGTGCTTGACGGCGCGCTTGAAGTAAACGGCACGGCGATCGCGCTGGAAAACGTGAAAGCGGACGTCAACGCTCTTGCCTTTGCGGGGAACGTGAAGATCGGGGAAATAACTCTCGCCGCGACGTATATCGGAGATTATCTTTATGCGGATCTTGCGGGAATCGCGCAGGTAAAGCTGGATAAAGCGAGCATGGAAAAAGTGCTGGGCGACGTCATGGGCGCGCTCGGCGGGTTGAACACGCAAATCAATCTCGATGCGGGCAAGTTGCTCGTCATGG
>CALVXL010000072.1 GCA_944369635.1 uncultured Clostridia bacterium | reverse complement strand
AGTATACCGGCGCACGTTGCAACAGCGTGCTCAAAAAAGGCGGGGACATAGGCGAATATAAAGTGGAAAATCTTACCGATGAAGAATATGCCCTCGTTGCGCTTTTGGGCAATTTCCCGTCCGTCGTGCGGGAAGCGGGAGAAAAGTACGAGCCCTCTTTCGTAACGCGCTTTGCCGTGGAGCTCGCCAAAGCGTACAATAAGTTCTACATTGCAAACAAAATCATCGGGAGCGAAGAAAACGTGAAAAATTTCCGTCTTGCGCTGACAAAAGCGGTCAAAATCACGCTGGAGAACGCTTTCCGTCTGCTTGGCATCGAAATCCCCGAAAAGATGTGAAATTTTGAAACCGCTTTAAGGAAAGCGAGGAGAAAAGAAAAATATTTCGTCAAATAAAGCAAGCCCCCGAATGCGTTCGGGGGCTTGCGGGCTTATTTTATAAAAATTTTGCGGATTTACCGCCTTTTTACGGAAAGGATCAATTTTCCGTTTCCTGCGTCTTTTCTTTCAGTTTACGGATTTGTCCCGTGACCTTATGCACCACGACGGAACCGTCGCAATTATCCGCGATCTTCTGCGCATAGGCAACCGCTTCCGCCTGCGTGTCGAAAAGCTTCAGCGCTTTCGAGCCGCGCGCATACTTGACCTGCCATTTGCCGTCTTCTTTTCTCTTGGTCACGTGATAGATGGTGGAATGGTCCGGCGCGGCCTTGGTTTTTGCGGTTTCCGCATTTGCCGTTGCGGCGGGCTTTGCCGCCGGCTTTTTCGCCGCGGGTTTTGTCGCGCTCTTGGGGGGCTGCTTTTGCTGTGCGGGTGTTTCTCGCATAATTTTTTCCTCCTTAACCTCGGCGGATTCTTCTTTCGCCGTTTCATCCTCTTGCGTTGCGGGTTCCTGAACTTCAGCTGCCGCTTCGGGCGCTTCCGTTTCTCTTTCGCTTTGCGTTGCGGTAACCGTTTCCTCATCGTTTACCGTATCCGCAGCCGGTTCTTCCTTCACGGGTTCGCTGTACACGTTGTCCGCGGGATTTTCGGCCGCGGCGTTTTGCGTCGCTTGTTTTTCCGCTACGGCTTTTTTGGCCTTTTTCTTTTTGGAAGAGACCGCGCAGCTGATCACGATGATCAAAATCAACACGATCAGTACGCCGCCCGCTATATAAATATACTCGGGGCTTTCGTTCCAGGTGTTCACAAAGAAATCGCCTATTTTCTGAAAAAATTCTTTCATGCCATTCGCTCCTTTCCGTTTTTTTCGTTTCTATAAACATTATATAACAAAAATAAATGCAAGTCAATAGAGAAAAATGTGGCTTTTGTAAAAATTTTATGATAAAATATACTTAATAATAAAAATTATAGCGGTTTCGGGTTAATAAACGGTAAAAATCATGGAGAAAAAGAAAAAAGTTCTCATCGTCGGAGGCGGCGCGGCGGGGCTCATCGCCGCGGTGCGTCTTTCGGCGGCAACGGAAGGCGTTATGGTCGCGGAACGGGGCGCACGTTGCGGCAGAAAGCTCGCCGCGACGGGTAACGGTCAGGGAAATGTAACCAACTCTTTTATTTCGCCTGAGCATTACAGATGCGGGGAAGCGGATTTCCCCTCGCACGCGCTTTCGCGTTACGATTATGCGGAAGCGGAGGCGTTTTACCGCGGTATCGGCATTTATCTGACAAAGGAGGAGGGCAAAAGATATCCGCTTTCTTTGCAGGCTTCCGCCGTTTCGGACGCGCTCAGGCTGAAAGTGGAGTTTTCCGGCGCGGAGCTCGTAACCGATTGCAATATCGTCCGCGCGGAAAAGTCGGCGGGAGTTTTTTCGGTATACGCGGCGGACGGCAGGGCGTTTCATGCGGAAAAACTGCTCTTCGCGTTCGGCGGAAAGGCGGGGGCGCAGTTCGGTACCGACGGCACGGCCTATGCGCTTGCAAAAGGTTTTTCGCATACCGTCACGCCCCTTTATCCTTCGCTCGTTCAGCTGAAGACGGAAACGGAAAGAATCCGCGGGCTGAAGGGAATCCGCATGTCCGCGCGCGTTAAGGCGCGCGGCAGGTACGACGCGGAATCCGAAGGGGACGTCATCTTTACCGATTACGGCGTTTCGGGATCGGCGGTGTTTGCCGTTTCGGGCGCCGTGGCGGCGGGAGGAGAGCTGGAAATAGAGTTTCTGCCCGAAATCAAAAAAGAAGAACTTTACGCGATCCTGCGCGAAAAGTCCGATCTTCCTTATGGCGGCATTTTGGACGGAATCGTGCATAAACAGCTGGGACGTATACTGGAAAGGAAGGTAAAAGGCGATCTGCGCGCATTGGTTTCGTCATTAAAAAGCTTCCGATTGAAAGTTGTCGGCGCGATCGGGTTCGATACCGCGCAGGTGACGGCGGGCGGCGTTTGCACGGCGGAGGTGGACGCGCGCACCATGGAAAGCAAACTGATCAAGGGACTGTATTTTGCGGGCGAGGCGCTGGACGTGGACGGCGACTGCGGCGGTTACAACCTGCATTGGGCGTTCGCTTCGGCTTCCATCGCGGCTGATTCGATATTGAAGGAGCTTTTTAAATGAGAGGATTCATTGCGGAAAACGGGTATTTTTCCAACGCGTCCACCGTGGCGCAGAGAACGGAGCTGACTAAGGAGCTGAAAAAGCGCGGCGTATCGTGCGACGCGATCGGCACCAACCGTATCCGCGCGGGCGTCGCGGGCGAAGGCGTCTTTGCCGATGTAGGCGATTATGATTTCTGTATCTTTCTCGATAAGGACGTATTGCTTGCCCGCATGCTGGAAACGAAAGGGATGAAACTCTTTAACCGCGCGGAGGCGCTCAGGCTGTGCGACGACAAAATGCTCACGCTCGTCGCGCTGAGCGGAACGGGGTTGCGTTTTCCCGCTACGATCTCGTCGCCGCTGATGTATACGGAAAACGACGACGCGGCTTTTCTCGATCGCGTGGAAAGGGAAATAGGATATCCCGTCGTCGTGAAAAAGGTATACGGGTCGATGGGAAACGGCGTTTTTCTGGCCGAGAAGAGGGCCGATCTGAACGCGCTTTTTTCGCGGTTGAGGCTGTATCCGCATCTGTATCAGCAGTTTATCGGCAAAGGCGGGGAGGATTACCGTGTCATCGTCATCGGCGGAAAAGCGGTGGCGGCGATGAAGAGAAAAAACGATTGTGATTTCCGTTCCAACATCGAACAGGGCGGGATCGGGATAAACGCGGAGATCACAAGCGGGCTCCGCTTTGTCGCGGAACGCGCGGCCAATGCGCTGGGGCTCGATTACGCGGGCGTCGATATATTGTCAGACGGCGAGGAGCTTTATCTTTGCGAAGTCAATTCCAACGCGTTTTTCAGCGGAATAGAGCGGGCGACCGGCATAAACGTAGCTGCGCTCTACGCTGAACATATCGTGAAAAATATAGGCAAATAATTACGAACTTTTGTTGTTAAACGGGAAAATATATGATATAATATACCGTGAAAGGATATGGGTTCTTTTCCGTCGCGCCGTTTTTTTGCGGACGGTCTTTGCGGTTTTCCGCTTCCTTAAAAAGCAGTTCGTGCTTTTTATCTTGTTCTGCCGTTCGGCAGGTTTCATGAACGATAAAAAAAGAATACCGCGGCATTCTGCCGCGGCGGAAAAAACACCTAAAAATCGTAACAGGAGCGTTTTTTATGAAGAGATTGAGGGTTTTTGACAAAAAAGAACTGAGCGCGATGCACCTTACCACATTGCGCGAAATCGGTAGGGCGCTCGGCGTGAAAATGCCGACGGCTATTGCAAAAGACAAACTCATCGATATGATCATTCAGCTGCAACACGGCGAACTCGAGCCCGCAACGCCGACGGGAAGGGGCGCGCCGCCCAAGATGAAGCTCAACCTTTCGGAATATTACGAGGTCGTTCCGGACGGCGTGTTCGACGACAGGAATAAATATAAAAAGATCGCGGGCGACGTTTCGGAATGGAAAGTCGCCGACAATACCGTGAAAAACGAGGACGGCTCTTTCGTGGTGGAAGGCGTTTTGGAGATCCACGTTTCCGGTTACGGTTTTCTGCGGGTGAACAATTATGAAAATTCCGCAGGGGACGTGTATGTTTCCAACCAGTATATAAAAAGATACAACCTGCGCCGTGGCGACAAGGTGCAGGCGCTTGCCAAAACCGTCAGGGAGGGCGATTCGGCGGCGTTGCAGGAAGTGCGGCTCATCAACGATCTTCCGCCCTCCGCTTTTTCCACAAGGGCGAATTTCGACGATCTCGTTCCGTATTATCCCACCGTGCGCATGCGCCTCGAACGGAAAGGGGAGGAAAACGATCTGGCGGTCAGGTGTATGGACTTGTTCACGCCCCTCGGCTTCGGGCAGCGCGGACTGATCGTCGCGCCGCCTAAAACCGGCAAAACCACCCTTTTGAAAATGATCGCGCAGTCCATCGAAAACAATTATCCCGAAGTCAAACTCTTCGTGCTTCTGATCGACGAACGTCCCGAAGAAGTGACGGATATCAAGCGCAGCGTTTCGGCAGAGGTGGTCTATTCCACGTTCGACGAAAACAACCAGCATCATATCCGCGCGGCGGAGCTGGTCGTAAACCGTGCGAAAAGGTTGGTGGAAGTCGGTAAAAACGTCGTCATCTTAATGGATTCCATCACGCGCCTCGCCCGCGCGTACAACAACGCGACGGAAGGTTCGGGCAGAACGCTTTCCGGCGGGCTCGATCCGCTGGCGATGGAAGGCCCGAAAAAGTTTTTCGGCGCGGCGCGCAACATCGAAGGGGACGACAAAGGCTCGCTCACCATATTGTCCACCGCGCTCATCGATACTGGCAGCCGCATGGACGACGTGATCTATGAAGAATTCAAAGGCACGGGCAACATGGAAATTCATCTTTCCCGCGCGCTCATCGAAAAGCGCGTTTTCCCCGCTATCGACATTTATAAATCGGGCACGAGAAAGGAAGAGCTTTTGCTCGACAA
>CALVXL010000071.1 GCA_944369635.1 uncultured Clostridia bacterium | reverse complement strand
TATCGTTACAGAATTGAGTTTATTCCAAAATTTCATCGCTCAGCTGTAAAATCTTCTGCCCGTATTTTTTCTTGCGGTTTTTCATCATACGCACATAGAGCGGATAGGTAAGCGACACCGCGGCAAGCCCAACGACTCCGAATACGATGCCGAGCGCCATTACATTGCCGATAACTTTCATGGCAAGGCACATGCCCAAACCTAAAATCAGAGCGCCGACTATGCCGAAACAATAAGCAAAGATTTCGCAGGGTACTTTGACTTTGCGATCCAGCTTTAAAAGTTCGTCGAGTTTGGTATCTTCTTTTTCGCGATACTGTGCGCGGATTTCTTCCGCAATGATCTTTTCTTCGTTCATGAGAGTTTCTCCTTTTTTATTTTGTACCCTCATTATAACCGCGCAATATTATCGTTCGGTAAAAATTATGTTAAAATTTTGTTAATCTGCGTTTTTTTGCAAAATTTCTTCGCTGAGACGCAAAATTTCTTTGCGATATTTTTCCTTCTCCCTCGTCAGAATACAACGGTACAGCGGATAAGCCAATGCGGCAGTAATCGCACCCGCAAGCGCAACGATCACGCCGAAAAAATAAATTTTCCATTCCAGCACCATACTGAGCCCCAAGCCGAAAAGAAGCGTTCCCGCAACCCCTGCCGCGACGGACGGAATTTTTGCAGCGTTTTTCACGCGCGCATCGAGTTTTCTCAAATTTGTCAGCGCATCCGATGTTTTTTCTTCTTCATAAAAATTCTTTATCCCCTCGACCTCCCTGCGCTCTTCCGCGGTAGGCGCGCGATACCGATAAGAAAAATTTTTATCGCTCATTTTCTTTCACCTTCTTAAACATAATCGATCTTATAATCATATAAACGCCCATGCCTGCGATCGCGAAGCATACGATCCCGCCGCTTACGGCATTCATAAACCGCATGCCGCCGCCTTCGGAAAACGCCGATATGAGCGCGGTCTGCAACCCCAGCATGGAAACCAGCGCGGCAGCAAAATTGATGTTCCTTAAAGACTGTACCGCAAAGTCGTCGTATTTTTTCGCTTTCATGAGATTGCGTACGGCAAGGGCGATTTTGATAAACGCATAAGCCGCGGCGGCATAGATCATCAGCCCGGCATATGCGAACGCCTTGTCGAACAAAACCATCTGTACCACCGCGACGGAAAGCGCGAGAGTCAAAACAAAGAGCGCCGCGCCGCAGGCCTCGTAAATGTTTACCCGACGACGAACGTCGTCTTTCGGCGTTTTCGCGCCGAAAAGCACCACGACAAACCGTAAAACGCTTAAAACCAGATAATACCCCGCAAGCACTCCATACCATACGGAATGCCCGACGATTGCCAGTATTCCTTCAAACAAAGCGAAAGCGGCGTTCAGTAAAAAGGATATTGCGGAAAAAAACAGCGTACGGAAACCGAAATCCGAAATAAGACGATTCGTAAAGCGGAATTTTTTCAACCAAGCCGTCAAGGCGCGCTTAATGCGCTTTGCACATATGACAAAGGCGTATACGGCGTAAGTTAAAAACAGCGCGGCAAGAGCGTACACGACGTAAGAATACCATTCGTGCACACTTAATGCGACGAATACCAACGACGCCGCCACGGAACCTGCCGTCAAAGCAAATATCAATGCAAGAAACCAGCTTTGCGGCTGTTTTAAAAACGCTATGATTTTTTTCACGGCACCTATACGCGCAGTTTGACGAAAAACTCGCTTCCCTTTCCCTCTTCGCTTTCAACGGCGATTTCCCCGCCGAGCACTTCGATCACCTTTTTCACAAGCGCAAGTCCCAGACCGTTTCCTTCCCCTGCGTGCGAGCGATCGCCCTGATAAAATTTTTCGAAGATGCGCGCGCCGGTCTGCGCGTTCATACCGCACCCGCTGTCCTTGACTTTCACGACGGCAAATCCGTCTTTCTTTTTTAACGTAACGGCGATCTTTCCGCCTTTCGGCGTAAATTTCACGGCGTTGGACAAAAGGTTACTCCATATGATTTCCAGAAAACTTTCGTCGGAAACGATATCGACGTCGTCAATATTACATACGACCTCGATTTCCTTTTGCTCCATAGGATCCAGGAAATCAAGAAGGCTTTTTCTTAAGCTTTCCCCGAGATCGAGCTTTACTTTTTGCGGAAAAATCTGTTGATTTTCCAATTTGCTCAACTTCAGAACATTGTTAATGAGGCGCGTTAAGCGCTTGCATTCCGAAACGATCGCTTCGCAATATTCTTTGCGCTTCTTTGCGTCGTTCTCCCCTTCCAGTGCGGCGGTATAGTTGAGCAATACCGCCAACGGCGTTTTCATTTCATGCGAAACGTTGGCGACAAAGTCCGAACGCAGTATTTCGCTTTTGGAAAGTTCTTCCGCCATGATGTTGAGATTTTCCGCGATGACGTCGTATTCGTCATATTTTCCCCAAGCATGAAAGGGCTTTACTCTAACGGAAAAATCACCTTTCGTGATACTTTGCGTAGCTTCGAGTATCTTCTTTACGGGACGCTCCACCATAAATTTACGGCGAAAATAATCGATAAGAGTGCATATGCCCGTCATAACGAGAATGTTCGCGAGCGTGACAAGCGCGCTGAGCAGCGCGTTTCCTCCGCTTTTTTCTTCGGTAAACGCGTAAACGAGTATGGAAAGCGAAACGATAAACACCACCTGCACGAAAAACCAAAAATATCCCCAGAGGGAGAAACGCGATCTTTGCGTGACTTTATCTTTCATAAAAGCACCGCCTTATAGCCGAGACCGTGCACCGTCACGATTTCGAAACCCTTTGCCGCCGCGGTCTTTTCCCGTATTTTTGCCATATAAACATCCACCGTGCGCGGAATGGCGTCGGATTCGTAGTCCCAAAACATTTCCATCAGTTGCGCGCGGGTAAAGGTCTTTTTGGGATAGGATAGGAGTTTATAGAGAATGTCGAATTCCCGCACCGTGAGCGTGATCTCCTTTCCGTCAAGATACGCGGTGTGCTCTTCTTCGTCCATAACAAAGTCGCCGATCTCTATCCTTCGGCTTTTTTCGATTTTGGCGCGGCGCAACAGCGCGCTCACCCGCAAAAGCAGTTCATCCATATCGAAAGGCTTGGTGATATAATCGTCCGCTCCCGACGCAAACCCCTTTTTTTTAGAAGAAAGATCGCCGAGCGCCGTCATGAACAGTATGGGTATGTTTTTATCTGCCGAGCGGATTTCCGCGGCGAGCTCGAACCCGTCCTTTTCGGGCATCATCACGTCGGTGATCACGAGATCGATTTTTGCAGTTTCCAGCGCGGAAAGAGCCTCCTTTGCGTTGCAACAGGCTGTCGCTTCATACCCCTTATTTCTCAAGGAGTCGCAGACGATACGGTTGAGTTTTTCGTCGTCTTCCACTACCATTACGCGCACCATAATCTTTTCCGTCCCCTTTTTTATTATTATTTTACGATCATATTGTTAAAAATTTGTAAAAAGAGAAGATAAAAAAAGACTTTCTTCCGAAAGTCTGTAAATTTCATATCGTTTCTTCGCGCAAAACTTCGCCGTCCAACGTTTTGAGAGCGATCGCGCCGCTGTCGTCCAGCGTGAAATAACTGTGCGGCGTGCCGTTTTTCGGCAGGGAAACCGACCCCGGATTGCCGAGCAGAACGCCGTTTTTCCGCTCGATAAATCCCGTATGAAAATGCCCGTACAGTACGGCGGAATATCTCGTTTTCGGCATAGCGTCCTTATTAAAAACGTGTCCGTGCGTCAAAAACACCGTTTTGCCGTTCACCGAAAGAACCATATCTTCTATAAAATCGAATTCGGAGATCATCGCGTCCACCGCGGAATCGCAATTCCCCTTGAGCACGACGATTTTTTCCTTTATTCCGTTTAAAATTTCCGCAACGCCTTTGGGCAGGTAATCTTCGGGCAGCGGATTTCTCGGCCCGTGATAATATATATCGCCCAAAAGAATCAGCAAGTCCGCTTTTTCCCGCTCAAACGCCCGCACGAGTTTTTCGGTATAAAGCACCGAACCGTGCAGGTCGGAAGCCACGACGTATTTCATTCCTTTTCCTCCGTTAAGTCCTTTATGATTTCCGAAGTCATGATGAGCCCCATGACCGACGGCATATACGCTATCGAATTGGGCGTCCTCGCAAGGTTTTTTGCCGTTTGCTCGGTGGAAAACACGCATTTTACGCCCTTTTCCACGCCCCGTTTTTTCAATTCCCTGCGCATGACGCGCGCAAGAGAACATTCCCGCGTTTCGGAAATATCCGCAACTTGGAACAAGAGCGGATTTTTCTTGTTGCCCGCCCCCATGGCGGCGATAAACTTCACGCCCGCGGCACGCGCGCGAAGGCAAAGCTCGATCTTCGCGGAAACGGTATCGACGGCGTCCGCAACGTAATCGTAAACGGAAAAGTCCACCGTATCGGCGTTTTCGGGCAGAAAAAACATATCGTGCGCATTGATTTGCGCAAACGGATTGATATCGTTAAGACGAGCTTTTGCCGCCTCCACCTTCTTTTGCCCCAGCGTAGAGCGAAGCGCGATGATCTGGCGGTTTATGTTGCTTTCCTGCACGACGTCGTTATCGAAAATGTCGAGATGGCCGAGCCCGCTGCGGATCAGGGCTTCTGCCACATAGCCGCCGACTCCCCCGACGCCGAACAAAGCGACGCGGGAATTTTTCAACTTTTCGACGGCAGCCTTTCCCAAAAGCCCTTCCGTACGTTCAAAAGCGCTCACAGAAGTTTAATCCCCGCTTTTTCGCATTTTGCGATCTCCTCGTCCGTCCAGATCGAGGACTGCACTTCGCCGATGTGCGCTTTTTTAAGAAAATACATACAAAGTCTGGATTGGCCTATGCCGCCGCCGATGGTAAGGGGAAGTTCTCCGCGCATGATTGCGGAACAAAAGGGGTTTTTTAATTTCTCCGTTTCCCCGCGCTTTTCGAGCTGCTTCGGCAGACTTATTTCGTCCACGCGAATACCCATGGACGAAATTTCGTAGGCTTTATCATACAGCTCGTTATAAAGCAGGATATCGCCGTTCATATTCCAATCGTCGTAGTCCGCCGCCCTGCCGTCGTGCGGCTTGCCGTCCATCAAATCCCAGCCGATGCGCATTAAAAACACCGCTTTCTTTTCGCGCGCGATTAAATCTTCGCGCTCCTTGCGGGAAAGATCGGGATATTTTTCTTCCAGCTCCTCCGTCGTAACGAAAGCGATCTCCTCGGGCAAATCGTGCGATAATGCCGGATACTTTTCATGCACTTTCTGCGCCGTGGAGCGCAGGCAGGCATAAATCTTTTTTACCGTGGATTGCAGGTAATCTATATTGCGCTCCTCCCTTTTTAAGATCTTTTCCCAATCCCACTGATCGACGTAAACGGAATGTATGTAGTCGAGATCTTCGTCTCGGCGAATGGCGTTCATATCGGTATAAAGTCCCGTTTCGGGGGCAAAGTCGTATTTTTTGAGCGCGGCGCGCTTCCACTTTGCCAAGGACTGCACGATTTCCGCTTCCTTGCCAACCGACTTGATGTCGAAACGGACGGTGCGCTCGTAGCCGTTTAAATTATCGTTAAGTCCCGTTTCGGGCAGAACGAAAAGCGGCGCGGAAACGCGGGTCAGATCGAGCGCGGAAGCGAGTTCGCGCTCGAACGTGTCTTTGACGAATTTGATGGCGATCTCCGTTTGCAGAAGATCGAGTACGGAACGGTATTCTTTCATTCTTTGCTCCTCTTTCCTGTGATGTCGAAGCTGAGTTCGAGCAATTTACGCACTTCCCCGTCGGGGACGTCGCTTTCAAAAACGACGGTGATCCAATGCGTTTTGTTCATGTGGTAGGCAGGGAGAACGCCGCGGTAGTTTTCCCGTAAAAGCAGGGAAAGCTCCGGCGGCACTTTAAGGTTGAGAACCTCCGTTTGCCCCGCCGCAGGCTCTTTTCCGAGATAAGCGTTGGGCGCGGCTAGCACGATGCCGAACCATTTTTTCGTATCCGCATGGCGGAGAACGGCGGTTTCGAAATCCTCGCTGAAAGGATAATCGTACATAGCGCCTTCAATCGTTTCCGCAAAGCGGAGAATCTCCTGCTTGTTCATCAAAAATCGAAAGTATTTTTATAAAGCGGGCGCTTTTCGATGAGTTCTTTCACGCCCTTTCTCACCGCGTCGAACGCGCTTTCCTTCGAGCGTATGATCTCCGTGATGAGGTCGGCAACCTTTTCGCAATCCTCTTCGTTAAATCCGCGGGTCGTCACGCTGGGCGTGCCGATACGGATACCGCTGGTGACACACGGACTCTGCTTGTCGAAGGGAATGGCGTTTTTGTTGACGGTGATATTCACTTCGTCGAGCATCTTTTCGAGCTCCTTGCCCGTGATGCCCGTATCAGTCAGATCGAGCAGCATGAGGTGGTTGTCCGTGCCGCCGCTGACCAGCTTGATGCCGTTATGTAAGAAACGTTCGCTCATCGCCTTGGCGTTTTTAACGACCTGTTTCTGATATTCTTTAAATTCCGGCTTCAACGCCTCGCCGAACGCCACCGCCTTGCCCGCGATGACGTGCATGAGCGGACCGCCCTGCGTGCCGGGAAAAACAGCTTTATCGATGAGTTTCGCGTACTGTTCCTTGCACATGATCATGCCGCCGCGCGGCCCTCTGAGCGTCTTATGCGTAGTGGTGGTTACAAAATCCGCATAAGGAACGGGACTGGGGTGCAATCCCGCCGCAACGAGCCCCGCGATATGCGCGATGTCCACCATCATATACGCGCCGACTTTGTCGCAAATTTCGCGGATACGCTTGAAATCGATGACGCGAGGATACGCGCTGGCGCCCGCGACGATAATCTGCGGCTTCAGTTCCACGGCCTGCTTTTCCAGCTTGTCGTAGTCGATGATTTGCAAATCTTCCGAAACGGTATATCCCACGGCGTTAAAGAATTTGCCCGAAACGTTGACGGGACTGCCGTGCGTCAGATGTCCGCCGTGCGCGAGCGACATGCCCAAAATGGTATCGCCGGGTTTCAAAACTGCG
>CALVXL010000070.1 GCA_944369635.1 uncultured Clostridia bacterium | reverse complement strand
GCGTTGGAAACGGAAAGCGTCTGGGGTGTGCCGTACGCGCTCTATAAAGAATACGGCAAGGGCGCGTTTTTCGTCGCGCTGACGGAGATCTACTATTTTCTGTCTCAGGAAAACAACATGGCGTTTTTTGATAAATCGGGCGCGTTCGGACCGCTGAAAGCGGAAATCGCAAAGCTCGATAAGGCGCAGTTTGAAGAAAGCATGACGCCTGTGGGATTTCTGGCGCGCGGCAAGGGAAGTTCCTTGCGCTCTTTGCTGAGCGACGAAAATCTGAAAGCGGTAAAAATCAAACGCTGTCAATAAATAAAAGCGCGCGCCTTTTAACAAGGCGCGCGTTCGTTTTATTTTTCCGCGTCGGGAACGATAAGCGTGAAGTATTCGTTCTGTTTTGCGCCCGATACGATGGAAAAAAGATCGCAGGCGGTCACGTCCTTTTCAAAACAGTCGAGGGCGGTTTTTTCCAGCGCGCGGTAATCGCTCTTCCTCATCAGAACGGGGACTTTCGCTCTTTGGCGTATCTCGCTTACGAGGGGCAGGGCGGACTCTTTTATGGCAAGCACCTTGATGTAAAGGTCGCTTTTCATGCATTTTAAAATGAAATCTTCCGTAATGCGCAGAAAATTTGCCAAGAAAATCCTGCGCACGCGGGCGAGGGTGTAGCGCTTTGTGGAAACCTTTTCTAAAAGATCGTCGTATAAAAGATTGTCTTTTAAAAGCGCCTTGATGCGGTTTTCCAAACCTTCCGTGCAGTCGGAAACGCGGGCGATCTCTTCCGCCGTGGACGTCACCAGCGCCGCCATGATCGCGGAGCGGAAATCGGGCGGAAATTCGGCAAGATCTTCGTAAACGTATTTCGGCAGATATTTTTTTATTTTTTTCTTTTCGCCGGCGAAGAGTCTGGCCCGTATGCTCTGCGCGCTCGTAATGTATTTTTGCAGTTTAACGTCATTGTGAATGTTTTCGCGAAGATACGGGAAGAGCTCTATATCCGCCTCCCACTTCAAAGCGGCTTTGGCGTATTCCAGCGCGAGAATGTTGTTCGGCGAGGATACCAGACTTTCGTCGAGATCGGGCAGGTTCAGCTTTTTCTCCACGTTGAATTTTGCTTTTGCCAGGGAAACGCCCGTTTCCAGCTCGCGTTTGAGCGCCTGACGGAATTCCTTTGTTTCGTTCAACATGGCGCGCGCGGCGTTCTTGTAGGTGTCCGCGTCCCCCGATTCCACGCCGAAAGAAAGCGAATCGATCACGCCGAGGCTCTTTACGATCTTCATTGCGCCCGTGGCGAAGAGTTCCGCGTTCGCCGTGGCGAATACCGTGGGAAGCTCTATAACAAGGTCCGCGCCCGCCGCGATTGCGTGTTTTGCGCGGGTATATTTATCCGCAACCGCGCCCTCTCCGCGCTCGCAGAAATCGCCGGACATGATCACGGTCAGCGTTTCGGCGTTCATTTCGCGCCTGATGTGGTCGATCAGGCGAAGATGTCCCGTATGCAGGGGATTATATTCCGCTATGCAGGCGCAATTTTTCATAAAAACTCTCCCTTTCTTATTTACAATTTACGGCGAATGTTGTATAATTGTAAAGACGGAGAAACCATTCCGTCAAAGATATTATACTACAAAACAGAAGGAAAATAAAGAAAATTTTTATCAGGAGTACGGATATGTCAAATTTTTTAGATGAAGTTCTGGAAAAAGCGAAAAAACTGTCCAAAACCATCGTCCTGCCCGAAGGCGAGGACGCGCGCGTGGTGAAAGCCGCGTCCGACGCACAGGTAAGGGGAATCGCCAAAATCGTCCTTTTGGGCGACGAAGCGGAAATCAGAAAGAACAACCCCGACGAGAATCTCGACGGCGTTACCATCATCAATCCCAAAACCAGTCCCAAAAGGGCGGAATACGCCAAACTTTTGTATGAACTCAGAAAGAATAAGGGCATGACCGAAGAGGACGCGGACAAGCTTTCCGCCGACAACACCTATTTCGGCGTGCTGATGCTCAAAGCGGGGGACGCCGACGGGCTCGTTTCTGGCGCGTGCCATTCCACGGCCAATACGCTGCGCCCCGGTTTGCAGATCGTAAAGACCATGCCCGGCGTTCCGCTGGTTTCCAGCTATTTTCTGATGATCCCGCCCAAAACGGGCAATCCTTACGTCAAGGGCGGCGCGCTGGTGTTTGCCGATTGCGGCATCAACCAGAACCCCACTTCGGAAGAACTCGCATATATCGCCGTCGCTTCGGAAAAGAGCGCGCGCACCATTGCGGGGCTCGATCCGAAAATCGCGTTTTTGTCGCATTCTTCCAAGGGAAGCGCGAAACACGCCGACGTGGACAAGGTGAGAAACGCGGTGGAAAAACTGCATGAAATCGCGCCCGATATCGCGGCGGACGGAGAACTTCAGCTCGACGCCGCGCTCGATCCCACCGTCGCAAAGTTAAAAGCGCCCTCTTCTTCCGTTGCGGGGCATGCGAACGTGCTTATTTTCCCCGACCTCGACGCGGGCAATATCGGTTATAAACTCGTAGAACGTCTGGGCGGCTTTATGGCGGTCGGACCGATCTGCCAGGGCTTTGCCAAACCCATCAACGACCTTTCGAGAGGCTGTAAGGTCGCCGATATCGTGGCTGCCATCGCCATTACGGCTATTCAGACGCAGAACTGATAAAGGAGTAGTGTAAACGATGAAAATTCTCGTAATCAACGCAGGCAGCTCTTCTTTAAAATATCAGCTCATCGACATGAAGGACGAAAGCGTCGTGCTCAAAGGACTTTGCGAACGCATCACGTTCAGCGGCG
>CALVXL010000069.1 GCA_944369635.1 uncultured Clostridia bacterium | reverse complement strand
CCGCGCTTTGCCGAAAGTGCGGCTTGCGTTTTTTTACCGTTTTAACGTGCGGGCGCAGGTTTGTTTTCGCTCTTTGCGTTGCCTTTGCGTTTGAAAATAAACGCGGTTTTCATATCGCTTATCCGCGTTTCCGCACCCTTTTTTATAAAAAGATCAAGGTTTTTTCCCCTGTCCTTTATTGACGCGCTTGATAAAATCGTCGTGCGATTTCATCGCGGAAATCAACGGATTGACTTCCATTTTCACCCGTTCGTTCGGGCGATTTTCCTGCGCGGGCGCGGGAGATTGCGGTTTGTTTCTGTCGGCAAACAAATTTAAAATCGAGCCGAGATTTCCGCTTTGGGAAAGCAGAGAACCTATGCCGTTCAAAAGCCCGCCGTTTTCGTTTGCGGGCGCGGGTTCGCTTGCGCTCTCCTTGTCGTTTTCCGCAGCGGGCTTATCTTCCGCGGCGGGAGCGGGCTCTTTGGCGGATTGCCCGAGCATCGATAATATTTTCATGATCGAAAAGTTTTCCATAAATAGCCGTCCTTAAAGCGCGAAAGCGTTTGGTTTTCTGCCGAAAACGGCAGTAATTTTAAAAACTTGCCGCAAATTTATTGCAAAGTGCGGAAATTTAATATATAATAGATTAGCGTAAATCATTATAAGCATTAAAATTATATGCGCGGCGGCGGGGGAATTATGCCGCTTCGCGGTGATTTTTCGATATGCTTCATAGGAGTTGAATCAACATGGTCAAAAAATTGCTCAAAACAATCGCGCTGGTTTCGCTTACGGCGGCGCTGGCGCTGAGCGCGGTCGCCTGCGGCGCGTCCTGGACTTCTTCGGTTACTCTTACCGAGCCCGGCAACGTGTTGCAGAACGGCGGCTTCGTGGCGGAAACGGATAACTACGTCTATTTCATCAACGGCGACGAAACGTATACCGAAAACAACAAACTCGGTACGCCCGTAAAAGGCGCGTTGATGGTCGCGGAAAAGAGCAAACTTGCCGACGGCTCGGCCGAAGCGCAGATGGTCGTTCCCAAGCTGTTTGCGGCGGGGGACGTCAACGCGGGCGTATATATCTACGGCGATAAAGTGTATTACGCCACGCCGTCCGTCAAAAAGGATACCAGCGGAAACGCGGCGACCGAATATCTCGACGTGTGTTCTTCCACGCTGGACGGAAAAACGCATACGACTTACACCACCGTCAAGGGCAATTCCACGAATTACAGATTCGTGCAGACCGGCGACAGCGTGCATTTCGTATACTATAACAGCGAGGAAACTTCCCTCGTCGATTACAACGTGACGAGCAAGACCGAAACGGTCATAGAGGACGAAGTGTCCGCGGCGACGTTCGTTGCCAACGGCGCGCTTTCCTCTGCGGCGGTGCTTTACACCGTCGTTCCCAAGAACGAAAACACCAACCAGACGGAATCTTATAACGTCCTTTACGGCTATATGCCTTCCGACAATGCGGAAACCAACAAGGGCGTGGAGATCGCCAGCGGCGCGGGTACGCCCGACGCTACTTATGCGGTGACCTTTACCGTGGGCGAATACGCGTTCTTCACCAGGACGAGAACGATCCAGAGCGAAGAAGTTACCACCTACGGCGCAAAGGTAAGCGACCTTATGACGAGCAAAACGGAAAAAGCCGTGGAATATAAATATAACTCTTCGGCGGTAGCGTCGACTTCGGTATTTTCCGATCTCGAAACCGCTTACGCCGTTGACGGCGATTATATCGTAAAATATTCCACCGACGAAGACGGCAAAGTGCTCAACCTTAAGGAAACCGTTGCCAAGGTAGGCGTGACAAAACTTTTATTCGTCAACGGAAACGATATGTATTACATCAGTTCGGCAAGCGAGCTGGCGAAAGTGGATATTACCGACGCGGCGGCGGAACAGATCCGCATTTCCGAAGGCGCCGTCGTAACCGACTGGTTTGTTCCCGTCGCGGCGGGCGGACAGATCTTCTATTTGGATGCCACCACCGAGGGCTACAGCTACGTCCATTATGCGCCGCTGAACGGCACTGTCGTTGCGGAAGATACCGACGACGATGAAGAGGACGATCTTTGGTATATCGAAAAGACGTATTTTATCGGAGAAATGAAGGACGCGGACAAAACGCAGGTCGTTACGACAAAAATCTCCGCGCTCTCCACCGACATCACGCAGATCACTTATGACGCCGAAGAGAAAAAGTTCGAACAGGAAGAGCAGATCGTCGAAGCGAGAGAAGCTTATAACGCGCTTTCCGACAAGCTGAAAAAGGAGATCGACAAGGATCAGATCGCTACGTTGGAAAAATACGAAAACTATCTTGCCGTCAGCAAAATGCTCAACGAATTTTTGGTGTACGGCGGTTCTACGGGCGTGGATTACGTGACCGTTACCGCGGAAAACAAAGCGGATCTGCAGGCCAAGATCGACGCGGCAAAAGCGAAGATGGAAGAGCTCGGCTATACTTCTTCCGATAAAGGCGTGCTGCTCAAAAACGGCATGTGGGCGATGCAGGAAATGCAAAAAGAAATCGATAAGCTCAACGAAGCGGAATAAAAACAAAATAAATCGGCCGCGCGCTTTTGAAGTGAACCCCAAAGTTTGGACAAAGAATTAATTAAAATGTATGGAAATGAGTTCGGTATTGTATCGGGCTCATTCCTTTTAATTTGAGAGAGATTCTCTCATTGTTCCAATAGTCAATGTATTCTTTGAGGCGGTGGACGAATTCTTCCACCGTTTCAAACTTTTCGCCATAGAACATTTCAACTTTCAGC
>CALVXL010000068.1 GCA_944369635.1 uncultured Clostridia bacterium | reverse complement strand
GCAAAGACTTCCGCCTCGAAGACGCGGAAAAACTGATTATAGTTCCGCCGCAGAAGAAAAATTTTCTCGACAAGGTGCTTTTTCACAAAGCGGGCGCGTTGACGGCGTTCGCATTGCTTTTCGCGTTCGTTTTTTACGCGGCGTTCGGTAAATATTCGCCGTCCATGCTCCTCACCGATCTCATCGGCAATCTGGGCAAAAGGGCGGCGGACGGCGCGCGCGCCGCCCTTTCCGCTGCGCCGCCGTGGTTTTCCGGATTTCTTTGCGACGGCGTGCTGACGGGTATTTTCGCCGTGCTCGGTTTTCTGCCGCAGCTCGTCACGCTCTTTTTGTTCCTGACCGTTTTGGAAGAGAGCGGCGTCATGGCGCGCTTCGCCTTTATGTCGGACGGACTTTTCGAAAAGATCGGGCTCAACGGGCGGGCGTTTTTTTCCCTGTTCGCGGGGTTCGGCTGTACGGCGGTTGCGGCGCTTTCAACCCGCTCGCTGGACGATAAAACGCTGCACAAAAAGACCGTGCTCATGTTGCCGTTTATCAGCTGTTCGGCGAGGCTTCCCGTGTATGCGCTCATCATTAACGCCGTTTTTCCCTTTGCCAAGCCCGTCCTGCTCATGGCGATTTACCTGCTCGGCGTTTCGCTTGCCTGCGTTTTTTCCGCGCTTTACGACAAGGTATGCGGCAAAAGTTCGCCGCCGCTTTTGATGGAAATGCCCGCTTTAAGAAAAGTGCGGTTAAAAAAACTCGCAAAATCCTTGCACTATTATTTAAAACAATTTATAAGAAGAGTTGGCAGTCTGATCCTTTGCGTCACACTGGCGATGTGGTTTTTAAGCAGTTTTTCCTTTACGCTTCAATTTACCGGCGGGGAAAACGGCATGCTCGCCGTGCTCGGAAAGGGACTCAAATACCTGTTTTATCCGATGGGAATAACCGATTGGCGGGTGTCTGTCGCCGCGCTCGGCGGGATTTTTGCCAAGGAAGCCGTGGCGGGTACGCTCGCCATGCTCTTCGGCGGCAACGCCGCGGAAGCGTTCACACCGCAATCCGCGCTCGCCTTTCTCGCGTTTGCGTCGCTCTATACGCCCTGTCTTTCCGCTCTCGCGGCAATCCGCAGGGAGATCGGGATCAAAGGCGCTTTGCTCGCAGGGGGCGGAAGTTTTTTCGTCGGGCTTTTCGCAGGATATCTTACGTTTTTTCTCGCGTCGCACCTCGCCGCGCTCACGGCGTTTGCCTTTCTGTTTGCGGCTGTCGGATTGCTGAAAATCTTTTTCTCAAAGGAACGCGGCTGCGAAGGCTGCGGAAAATGCCATGGTGGAGATCGTTGCCGAAAAACAAATATTCCTCGTGAAACTGCTTGCGGAAAACGGCGTGCCGTATTCGGAAGTTCGTCGCGCGCTGAGAAAGCGGGATATCAAGGTAAACGGCGTGCGGACGGACAAAGACCTCCTGCTGGAAACGGGGGATAAGATCGTCGCTTATACCCGCGCGGCGGAAAGCGCGGTCAAAATACTTTTTGAAGACGAAAACATTCTCGTCGCCGATAAACCCAAAGGCGTGGAAAGCGAGGCGTTTTTCGAAAAGCTCAAAGAGGGGCGGGAGCTTTATTTCGTGCACCGTCTGGACAGGAACACCGACGGAATTTTGGTTTTTGCAAAGACAAGGGAAGCGGAAAAAGAACTCGTTTTCGGGTTTAAAAACCGCGCGTTTGAAAAATATTATCTGGCGGAAGTGTACGGCTCGTTTGAAAAAAAGAGCGGCACGCTTACAGATTATCTCGTCAAGGACGCCGAAAAGGCGGAAGTAAAAATTTATAAAACCCCCGTGAAGGGCAGCGTGAAAATCGTAACGCGCTATAAAACGCTGAAAGAAAGCGGGGGGACGAGCCTTATCGAAGTGGAGCTCGTCACGGGCAAAACACATCAGATCCGCGCGCACCTCGCCTTCTACGGGCATTTTGTCATCGGCGACGGCAAGTACGGAAAAGAGAGTATCAACCGCCTTTATAAGGCGAAAAAACAGCGGCTGTCGGCGGTGAAAATCGTCTTTCACTTCGACGGCGGGGCGCTGAGCTATCTGGACGGAAAAACGCTAGAAAGGAAAAATTGATATGCCGCAGGACGCATTTACGCTTTATCATCAGGCAAAGGAACTTAATCATATGCTTGCGGGCGGCAAAATCAACAAGATCGCCCAGCCGACGGAAAGCGAGGTGTACTTTTCCGTTTACGCCAACAATACGCGTTACAGGCTTGCGGTTTCGGCAAACGTCGCCACGGCGCGGGTGTGCACGGCGAAAACCGAAAAGGAAAATCCGCTTGAGGCGTATAATTTCTGCATGCTGCTCAGAAAGCACCTTTTGAACGCCGTGCTCAAGGAAGTGGCTCTGCAAGGCTTCGACCGCGTTATAAAGCTGGTCTTTTCCTGCTATGACGAACTGTTCGGAGAAAAGGAAAAAATTCTCTACGCCGAGATCATGGGCAAATATTCCAACGCCGTTTTAGTGCAGGACGGCAAAGTGCTGGGCGCGATGAAAACGGCGTCCGTCGAAGAGGCGACGAAACGCCCGCTCATCGTGGGGTTTCCGTATCTGCCGCCTCCGGCGCAGGACAAGCTTTCGCCCCTCGATCCCGCGCTCGCGGGCAGGCTAGCGCGGTTCGGCGGCGGGGATTTAGGCAAATTTCTGTTCGAAAACGTCGCGGGACTTTCCTTTCAGACGGCGGAAGAAATTTCTTATAGATTCGGCAAAATCGGAGAAACCGGTCTTGCCGCGGCGGAAAAACTCTTTCGCTTTATCGGGAAATTCCTGTTCGGAACGGAAATAAAACCCTGCGTGAAAATCGGGGGAAACGGCGCGGAGGACTTTTTTGTATTCCGTTATGAGAGCATGAACGGGTCGTATGAATATTTTCCGTCGCTCAACGCCGCGGAAGAATATTTTTTTGAGGAAAAGGACAAGGCCCGCACGTTTTCGGCATTGAAAAACAAACTTTCGGAATGCGTGAAGAAGGAAGAGAAAAAGTTTTTAAAAAGGCTTTCGCTCATTTCCGACAAGGAAAACGACTGCAAGGACGCGCAAACCGACAAAATAAAGGGAGATCTGATACTTTCCAACATTTACCGCGTGAAAAAAGGCGATAAGGTATTGTTATGCGAAAATTTTTACGCCGACAACGCGGAGATGAAAATTTCCCTCGACGAAAACCTTTCCGCGCAGGATAACGCGCAAAGGTATTATAAAAAGTACAACAAGCAAAAGCGCACGCTCCGCGCGATCGCGCCGCAAAAGGAGGAAGTGCTTAACGATCTAGCCTATATCGAATCTCTGAAAAGCGAAATAGACCTTGCGGAAAACGTGCAATCGCTTTCCTTTGTGGAGGCGGAACTCGTCGCGGCGGGGTATCTTAAGAAAAAAGCCGAGCGCAAAGCAGGCAAAAAGCCTGCGGCGGCGGGATATATTTACGAAATAGACGGGTTTATTGTGCGCGTCGGCAGAAATAATTCGGAAAACGACGCCATCACCTCGTCGGCACGCGGCAAGGACGTCTGGCTGCACACGAAAAAATATCATTCCTCCCACGTCGTCATCGACGTAAGGGAACGCCCCGTCACGCAGAATGTCATCAAAGCGGCGGCGGAGATATGCGCGTATTATTCCGCGGGCAGAGGCGGCACGAAGATCGACGTCGATTATGCGGAGAAAAAGTTCGTCAAAAAACCGCCGAAAGCCGCGCCCGGGTTCTGGATATATTCGGAATTTTCCACCGTGACCGTAGACCCCGCGAAAC
>CALVXL010000067.1 GCA_944369635.1 uncultured Clostridia bacterium | reverse complement strand
TAAATTTAAAAAAACGTAATTATTGTTTGCGGGGCCCGGTTTTTTATCATAATTTATGCGAAAAAATATATAAAACCGCTGAAAAACCGTTGACAAGGCGGCTTTTTTTTGTTAATATAAATAAGCTTGAAGAAGAAGTTACCCTTCTCGCCGTGCGGCTTTGCCTATACGTGCTCGATACTTTTCAGGATATATCCGGCATTTTGCCGTTTATATACTTTTCTGTATGCATGGGTCGCTTCGGTTTCAAAGCGGCTTTTTTTGTTGTGAAAAGGAGCGGTTCCGCTCAAAAAATAAAGAGGTATAAAGCTATCAAAGAACAACATCAGATCAACGAAAACATCAAAGACAGGGAAGTCAGGCTGATCGACGAAAACGGCGAACAGCTGGGGATCGTGCCTATCAGACAGGCGCTTGAAACCGCGGAGGAAAGGGAACTCGATCTGGTCAAGATCTCGCCCAACGCAAATCCCCCCGTATGCAAGATCATGAATTACGGCAAATATGTTTTCGAGCTCGCGAAAAAGGAAAAGGAAGCGAAGCGCAATCAAAAGCTTGTGGAGATCAAGGAAGTGTGGCTGTCCATGACCATCGACGTCGGCGATTTGAACGTCAAGGCGAAACAGGCGCAGAAATTTCTTACAAGCGGAAACAAGGTGAAAGTTTCCATCCGCATGAAAGGCCGTCAGAACGCGCACGCCAATTTGGGCATCGAGGTGATGAACAGGTTTTTCGAACTGGTAAAGGATTGCGGCGTTATGGAAAAACGTCCCCTTACGGAAGGCAGAAGCATCTGGATGATGCTCGCGCCCGTCAAAGCGTAAGCGGAAAAGAAGGACGAGAAAAAGATTATCTTGCCGTCGCGGGCGCGGCGGTTTCCGATAATAGAAAAATTACGGGAGGGCTGAATTATGCCGAAAATGAAGACCAAAAGTGCTGCGAAAAAGCGTTTTAAAGTTACCGCCAGCGGTAAAGTCAAAAGAGCGCATTCGGGCAAAAATCACATTTTGACTAAAAAAGACAGAAAGAGAAAGAACAGTTTAAGACAGGGCGCTTACGTCGACAAGGGACAGGAAAAGACGATTAAGACCTTGATTTATAACAAGTAAGGCGAAAGAGTAGGAGGAATTGTCATGCGTATCAAAAGAGGCGTAAACGCGGTTAAAAAGCGTAGAAAAATATTGAAACTTGCAAAGGGTTATTTCGGCGGCAGATCTAAAAGATACAGAGTGGCCCGTCAGGCGGTCATGAAGTCGCAGAAATATGCTTATATCGGCAGAAAGCTCAAAAAGAGAGATTTCCGTCAGCTGTGGATCGCGCGTATCAACGCCGCCGCGAGAATGAACGGACTTTCATATAGCAAGCTGATGTTCGGTCTGAAGAACGCGGGCGTCGAACTCAACAGAAAAATGCTTGCGGACATTGCCGTAAACGACGCGGCTTCCTTTACCGCCATCTGCGAAAAAGCGAAAGCTTGCTTAAACAAATAACAAACAAAAAAGAGCTTACGGACGTAAGCTCTTTTTAGGGTAATACCGAAACCGCGGCGCGCTTTCCTTTTTCGGCGGGCGCGCAAAAAACAGGCAGAATTTGCCGAGCGGATCTTATACCGCAGTCGGGCGGTTTTGCAGGGAGCGAACAAATGGTTATCACCTCCACTTCCAACGAAAAAGTAAAGAGTGTGCGCAGGCTTCTGCAAAAGAAATACCGCGCGGAGGAAAACGCCTTTTTGCTCGAAGGCATAAAGCCCGTGCGCGAAGCGGCGGCAAACGGACGGGACATTCTGTATCTCTTCGGCACGGAGAGCGCGCTCGAAAAGATTGGTTTTCAGGGCGAAAAGATCGCCGTTTCCGAGAGCGTTTTTGCCTCCGTCAGCGAGGAAAGAAATCCCGAAGGGGTACTTGCGGTGGTGCGCCGCCCCGATACCGCTCCCGAAACAAGCGCGGGCAGGTGTCTGCTTCTGGACGGGGTGCGCGATCCCGGCAATCTCGGCACCATTATCCGCACGGCGGCAGCGGCGGGATATAAACAGATCTATCTGAAAGACTGCGCGGATCCCTTCAATCCCAAGGCCGTGCGCGCCAGCATGAGCGGCATTTTCGGCGTGAAGATTTACGAAACGGAAGATTTTGAAAAGTACGTCACGCTTCCCGTCTATGCGGCGGATATGGGCGGCGAAAACGTGTTCGGCGTCGAAAAAAAAGACGTGTGCGTCGCGCTCGGCGGCGAGGCGGACGGGCTTTCGGAAAAAGTTCTTTCGGCCGCGGAAAAAATCGTTTCCGTGCCGATGGAAAAATCCAGCGAAAGTTTAAACGTCGCGGGGGCGGCGGGCATCGTCATGTACGCCCTCGGACGGTTCTGAGCGCAAGCGTTTCAAGCGGTTTTGCAATAAAAGTAATCTGATATAAGGAGAAAAATATATGTCCGGACATTCTCATTCTGCGAATATAGCCAATAAAAAGGCGAAGATCGACGCGCAAAGAGGCAAAATATTCACCAAACTCGGCAGAGAGCTCGCCGTTGCGGCGAAAGCGGGCGCGGATCCCAGCACCAACAGCAAGCTGGCGGACGTCATCGCGAAAGCCCGTTCGTTCAACATGCCGAACGACAACATCAAAAAATGCATCGCCAAGGCGGCGGGGGAACTTTCTTCCGCCAACTACGAGGAACTCACTTACGAAGGGTACGGCCCCAACGGCAGCGCACTCATCATCAGCGCGCTTACCGACAACAAAAACAGAACGGTCGATTATGTAAGAACGGTCATGAAAAAGCACGGCGGTTCGCTCGGCAATACGGGGTGCGTTTCCTACCTTTTCGATAATAAGGGCGTCATCGTGGTGGAAAGAAAAGTCGGGCTCGACGAGGACGTAGTGATGGAATACGCCATCGAAGCGGGTGCGGACGACGTCGTTACCGAAGACGACGCGTTCACCGTATATACGTCGGTGCAGAATTTCTCGGCGGTGAGAAAATATCTCGAAGACAAGGGGCTTTCTTTCTTTGAAGCGTCCATCGAAATGATTCCGCAAAGCAAGATCACTTTCGAGGGCGAAAACGCCGAAAAATTCCGTAAGCTCGTGGACGCGCTGGAAGATCTCGACGACGTGCAGGACGTGTATCACAACGTCGATCTGCCCGAAGAAGACGAAGAAGAATAAATTTCATTTCAAGCGGAATAAAAAGGCGCGAATTGCAGACATTATTTTTTGTCAGCAGTCAGCGCCTTTTTTACAAGCTGAAAGAAAGGATACACGCGATTGCTTTGAAATAGTCTTGTAAAAAGGGCAGTTTTATCCGCCTTTTTTGCGGGGCGGATAAAGACCGCTTGCATACAGGCGGTCTTTTGTGATTTTTTCGGGTGTGAAAAGGTTCGCAAAGGGAAATTATCATTTTATAAAAAAATTTTTTTAATTTAAGTTTGATTCAATGCTTAAAGATTATAATAAGGACAGAATCAAGCGACGGAGAATGGGAGCTTAAAATGAAACGGATATTGAAAGGCATCATGATCCTCGCGGCAACGGCGGCGCTGTGCGTGTCGTTTGCGGGGTGCAATATTCTGACCATATACAGGGACGGGGGATCTGCGCAGAACAGCAGCTCTTTTGACGACGACGTTTCAACAACGGCGACATATGGCAAGAGTTATGCCGTAAAGAGCGTAGACCTTAAAATACAGTCCAAATCCTCTGATTTAAAAGACGCCGTCACGGCGACCGCGGCGGTGCAGCAGGCTGCGGTAAGCATTCGCGCCGGCGTTTCGGGCGGCACGCAGCTCGGCAGCGGAACGATCATCGACATCGACGTCGAATATGAAGATAAAAATGTTGACAGCAAGAACTTCGTATACGTGCTGACCTGTCATCACGTTATCGATGGCAGCAGTTCCATTGCCGTTTATATTCCCAAACGGGTTGTGGTGAACGACAGTTCGGGCAGTTACGATTATTACGAGTATTTTGAATACGGTTTCGGCGCGACGCTGATGGGAAGCGATAAGGAAAGCGATCTTGCGGTATTGCGTATCGATATCGCGGGGTACGACGATTTCACCGTTGCGGACGTTGTCAAAGCGCCCATCTGTGCGGACGATACCGATCAGGGCGAAGGCATTTTTACCATCGGCAATCCGCTTGGCGAAAATCCCGGTACGGCGTCTTACGGTTACATCAGTTGCGAACTGCGCGAAGTTTCCGTGGAAGATATCGGCAAAATGAAGCTCACGCAGGCGAATATCGCGTCCAACAGCGGCAATTCCGGCGGCGGGATCTTCAATTATGCGGGGCAGCTTATCGGCGTTTTGAATTCCGGCATGAGCCTTGTCGACGATAACGGCGACGGCATTCCCGACGAAGCGGGTTCGGAACTGACGTATTTTATTCCCGCTTTCGGCGAAAACGGCATTGCGACCATCGTTTATTCCCTTGTGTCTACGGTGACCGACGGAAATTACGGATACGTTACGGGCAGATGGATGCTCGGCGCGACGCTGGCGGAAAGTTCTTTGGGACCTTTCACCAGTACGAAATATATTTACGTTGTTGAAATCAGCAATAACGAAACGTATTCTCTTCATACCTGCGGCGTGACGAAATCGGATTATATTTTTTCGATGAGTTTCACCAAAGACGGGCAGACGTATACCTGCAACATGAATTCCATCAGCGAATTCAGTACGTTTGTCGCGGAAATGAAAGAGCTGATGAACGTGGGCGACACCGCGACGGTGCAGTTCGGGCAGAGTCCCAAGAGCGCTTATCAGACGGGCACGATGACGTTGCAGCAATATATTTACAGTATTTAATTTCATTCGGTTAAACTGCCGTTTGTAATTCCCCCCAATTTAGCGGACGGCGTTTAATATAGGAAAGAGGCTCAGGCCTCTTTTTTATTTTAAATTTCCGTTCCCGCGCGGCGCGCGGAGGCGCGACGGCGCGGTTTCGTTTAAGCGGGCGCGGAAAAACCTTGCAACCGAAAGGGTGGTGGAAGCAATTTTCTCCTTTGGTGCGCCGCACAGCGGCAAAACGCGAAATGTAGGCGGAAATATTGACTTTTTTCAAAAAAAAGGTTACAATATTTCAGTAAGTCAAAAGAGGAAGAAAAAAGCGTGATCATACTCGGTTTCGATCCCGGGCTCGCGACGCTGGGATACGGCGCGATAAAGAGCGAGCGCGGCAAAAACGAAATGCTCGATTACGGCGTGGTGCTCACCCCGAAAAACGAGAATCTGCCCGTCAGGCTCGCCATGCTGGAAGAGGGGATCAGAAAGGTGATAAATCAGTTCAAACCCGACGAAATCGCCGTGGAAGAATTGTTTTTCTGTAAAAACGTCACCACCGCCATCAACGTGGCGCACGCGCGCGGCGTGTTGCTTTTAACGGCGGTAAAGGAATGCGGCAGGATGTTCGAATATACGCCGCTGCAGATCAAGCAGGCGCTCACGGGCTACGGTAGGGCGGATAAAAACCAGATCCAGCAGATGGTGAAAACCTTTCTGCGCCTGCCGAAAATCCCGAAGCCCGACGACGCGGCGGACGCGCTCGCCGTTGCGCTCACCCACGCGCAGACCAACAAGATGGGCGGGCTTTTCAGTATGTAGGAGAAAGAAATGATCGGATATCTCAAGGGAAACGTGCTTTACAATGCGGATAACGTCGTTATTTTGGAAAACAACGGCGTGGGGTACGAAGTATGCTGTTCCGCATCTGCGCTTCAGAATCTGCTTTCCGCAAAGAAAGGGGAAGTATATACTTATACCGCCGTGCGGGAAGACGGTATTTTTCTCTACGGTTTTGTCAGCGCAGAGGAAAAAAATATGTTTTTGAAACTCATCTCCGTTTCGGGCGTCGGTCCGAAAATGGGCATTACCGTGCTTTCGGGCATGAATCTTTCCGCGTTGGCGCTGGCGATCGCCACGTCGGACGTGAAGACGCTTTCCAAAATCAAAGGCCTCGGCAAAAAGACGGCGGAGCGCATCATTTTGGAACTGCGCGAAAAGATCAACGAAGGCGACGCGGATACTTCGCTTGCGGGAACGTTGAGCGAACCTAAGGCGGAAGTGGACGAGGACGCGGTCATCGCGCTGATGAGTTTGGGCTTTACCCGCGGCGAAAGCATAAGCGGCGTCAAGGCGGCGTATGCCGCGGGCGCGACGGATATCAAGGACGTTTTGAGCTTTGCGCTCAGGACGATGAGGTAATATGGAAGAAGAAAGACTGGTGATGTCCACCAAGGAGTTTGAAGACAACGAAGTCGAAAACGTGCTCCGCCCCAAAAATATGGAGGGGTATATCGGACAGCAGAAAATCAAGGAAAATCTGACGGTCTATATCGAAGCCAGCAAACTGCGCGGGGACGCGCTCGACCACGTTTTGCTGTACGGCCCGCCGGGGCTGGGTAAAACCACGCTCGCGCACATCATCGCAAACGAGCTGGGGTCGGCGATCAAAGTTACCAGCGGTCCCGCCATCGAGCGCGCGGGCGACCTTGCGGCGATTTTGACAAACCTCAACGAAAACGACGTGCTGTTCATCGATGAAATCCACCGCCTCAATCACAGCGTGGAGGAGATTTTATATCCCGCGATGGAGGACTTTACCCTCGATTTTATCATCGGCAAGGGGCCGTCCGCCAAGAACGTGCAGCTGCCGCTTCCGAAATTCACGCTGATCGGCGCAACGACGAAAGCCGGCATGCTGGCGTCGCCGCTCCGCGACCGTTTCGGAGTGCTGTGCCGTCTGGAAAATTATACTCCCGAAGAACTCGGGGAAATCGTGCGGCGTTCCGCCGTCAAACTGGGTGCGGAAATCGACCGCACCGCCGCGGAGGAGATCGCAAAGAGGAGCCGCGGCACGCCGCGTATCGCCAACCGCCTTTTGAAGCGGGTGCGCGACTTTTCGCTGGTCAAACGGCACGGACGTATCGTCGTGGAGGACGCGAAGGAAGCGCTCGAACGCATGGAGATCGATTTTCTCGGACTGGACGAAACGGACAGGAATCTCCTCCGCTCCATGGTCAGCAAGTTCAACGGCGGTCCGTGCGGGCTGGAAACGCTTGCCGCCACCATCGGCGAGGACGCCAATACCATAGAAGACGTGTACGAACCTTATCTCATGCAGTTGGGGTTCATTGCGCGCACGCCCCGCGGCCGTGTGCTGTTGAAAAAAGGATACGAACATCTGGGACTGAAAATGCCCGAAGCCAAAATCAGACAGCTTTCCCTGCTGGAAAGAGAAGAGTAATATGAGAACCGAAGATTTTGATTACGAATTGCCCGAAGAGCTCATCGCGCAAACGCCCGTGGAGCCGAGGGACGCTTCCCGCCTGCTGGTGTACAACCGCGGCGCGGACGAAGTCAGACATATGCATTTTTACGATCTGCCCGATTTTCTCAAAGCGGGCGATCTGCTTGTAAGGAACAATACGCGCGTGTTGCCCGCGCGGATTTTCAGCTTTACGAAAAACGGCGGAAAGGTGGAAATCCTGCTTTTGAAGCGGCTGAATCTCACCGATTGGGAAGTGCTGGTCAAGCCCGGCAAAAAGGCTCGTCCCGGCGCGCAGCTCGTCGTCAACAACGAACTTTCCCTCACCGTTCTTTCCACGGGGGAAGAGGGAAGCCGCATCGTGCGCTTCGCCTTCGACGGCGTGTTCGAAGATATTTTAAGCAAGGTCGGCGAAACGCCTCTCCCGCCGTATATCCACGAAAAGCTCAAAGACAAAGAGCGGTATCAGACGGTGTATTCCAAGGTGGAAGGCTCCGCCGCCGCGCCCACCGCGGGCTTGCATTTCACGCCCGAACTCTTTGAAAAGCTGAAGGCGAAGGGCGTGGAGGTCGCGGACGTTTTGCTTCACGTGGGGCTGGGAACGTTCCGCCCCGTCAAGGAAGACGACATAGCCGATCATAAAATGCACACGGAATATTATAAGATCGACGAAGAAACCGCCGAAAAGATCAACCGCGCCAAGCGCGAGGGGCGCAGGATCATCGCCGTCGGGACGACGAGCGTCAGAACCCTCGAGAGCGCGGCGGACGAAAACGGATTCGTAAAGGCGGGCGAGGGTAATACCGATATTTTCATTTATCCGGGCGTAAAGATCAAGTGCGTGGACGCGCTCATCACCAATTTTCACCTGCCCAAGTCCACCCTCATCATGCTGGTTTCGGCGTTCTGCGGCAGGGAAAAGACGCTGGAAATTTATAAAACCGCGGTCGAAGAGCGCTACCGTTTTTTCAGCTTCGGCGACGCGATGTTCATTGAGTGAGATATGGAAGAAAAGAAATTTTGGTTCGAAACCGTAAAACAGGATCCCCGCACGGGTGCGAGGGCGGGCATTTTTCACACGCCGCACGGCGATATCGAAACGCCCGTCTATATGCCCGTCGGCACGCAGGCGACGGTGAAAGGCGTTTACCCGCGGGATTTGAAGGAAGCGGGCGCGCAGATCGTTTTGGCAAACACCTATCACCTTTACATGCGCCCCGGCGACGAGATCGTGAAAGCGGCGGGGGGACTGCATAAGTTCATGAACTGGGACAGGCCCATTTTAACGGACAGCGGCGGTTTTCAGGTGTTTTCTCTTGCAAAGCTCAACAAAATCAAGGACGAAGGGGTGTATTTTAATTCCCATGTGGACGGAAGATTACACTTCATCACGCCCGAAAAGGCGATAGAAATCGAAAACAATCTCGGTGCGGACATCATCATGGCGTTCGATCAGTGCAGCGAATACGGCGCGGACTACAAGTTTTCCAAGGCGGCAATGGAGCGCACGCTCAAATGGCTGGATCGCTGCGCTAAAGTGCATAAAAACGAGGAGCAGGCGCTTTTCCCCATCGTGCAGGGAAACATGTTTAAAGATCTCAGGGAAACGAGCCTCAAAGAGAGCATACCCTATGCGAAACACGGCATCGCGATCGGCGGGCTTTCGGTGGGAGAACCGAAGGAACTCATGTACGACGTGATGGACTTTATGCTCGACAAATACCCCGTGGCCGTGCCGCGCTATCTCATGGGCGTCGGCAGTCCCGACTGCCTCATCGAAGGGGTGCGGCGCGGCATCGATATGTTCGACTGCGTGCTCGCTACCCGCATCGCGCGCAACGGCACAGCCATGACTTCCCGCGGCAAGATCGTCGTCAGAAACTCGAAATACAAGGAAGATTTCACGCCGCTCGATCCCGAATGCGGCTGCTATTGCTGCCGCAATTACACGAAAGCCTATCTCAGGCACATGATCAACGTGGGGGAAATGACGGGCGCCATGCTCATCAGCCTGCACAATATTTCCTTTTTGACGCGTTTGATGCGCGACATGCGGCAGGCGATCTTGCAGGACGCGCTGCCGGAATTCGCCGAGGCGTTTTACGCGAAATACGGCACGGACGGCACGTTCTGAGG
>CALVXL010000066.1 GCA_944369635.1 uncultured Clostridia bacterium | reverse complement strand
CGCTTCGCGTCTTTTTACCGCGCTGGCAAAAAACAATATCAATATTCAGATGATCGATCAGGGGTCGAGCGAGCTCAATATCATCGTCGGGGTGGCTAATACAGATTATGAAAAATGTATCAAAGCCATTTACCATGAATTTTTCGGTTAAATGAAAAAAATTTTATTGACATTGACAAAGGTTTCATGTACAATATATAGTAGTTTAACAGGTAAATTACTTGTATTTTAATATTTTGGAGGAAGTTTGTTTATGGATTACGCGAAAGAGTCTTTAAAACGCCATGCCGAATGGAAAGGCAAAATCGAAATGGTTTCGAGAGTTCCCGTAAAAAATAAGGAGGATCTCTCGCTTGCTTATACGCCCGGTGTTGCGCAACCCTGTTTGGAAATTCAGAAAGATTATAATAAATCCTTTGAACTGACGAGAAGATGGAATACCGTTGCGGTTGTGACGGACGGTACTGCTGTGCTGGGTCTCGGCGATATCGGTCCGGAAGCAGGTATGCCCGTTATGGAAGGCAAGAGCGTGCTTTTCAAGACCTTTGGCGATGTGGAAGCCATTCTGCATTGTATCAGAAGGAAAAATGTGGACTATATCGTCAATACCGTCAAATTGCTTGCGGGCAGCTTCGGCGGAGTAAATTTGGAAGATATTTCCGCTCCCAGATGCTTTGAAATCGAAAAGAGGCTGAAGGAAGATCCGGAAGTCGATATTCCTGTTTTCCACGATGATCAGCACGGCACGGCTGTCGTATGTATCGCGGCGTGTATCAATGCGCTTAAATACGTAAAGAAAGAATTTAAAGACGTAAAAGTTGCGTTCAGTGGCGCGGGTGCTGCAGGCGTTGCGATTGCTAAGCTTTTCACAAAACTTGGTGTTAAAGATATCTTTATGTGCGACAGAAAGGGCATTATCTGCGAAGGCAATGAAGGGATGACGCCCGCAAAGCAGGAAATTGCGGCGTTTACGAACAAGGAAAAGAGAAAGGGCACGCTTGCTGACGCGATGAAAGGCGCGGATATCTTTGTCGGCGTAAGCTCGGCGGGCATCGTTTCCGAAGAAATGGTGAAGTCGATGAACCCCGGCGCGATCGTTATGCCGATGGCGAATCCCGTTCCCGAAATCATGCCCGATCTTGCGAAGAAAGCGGGCGCGGCGGTTGTCGGCACGGGCAGAAGCGATTTCCCGAACCAGATCAACAACGTGCTTGCATTCCCCGGAATCTTCCGCGGCGCCTTGGACGTGAGAGCTACCGATATCAATGAAGAAATGAACGTTGCCGCGGCGTATGCGATCGCTTCGCTTATTTCCGATGAAGAACTTTCTCCCGATTACGTTATTCCCGCTCCGTTTGACAACAGAGTTGCAAAAGCGGTTGCAAAAGCGGTCAGCGAAGCCGCTGTGAAAACGGGTGTGAACAGAATTTAACGCAAATGAAAAGACGGAAACTTTGTGTTTCTGTCTTTTTTATATGCCGTAACTTCTGAATCAAAATTCTGTATTGACAAAACCGGTAAATTATTGTATAATATTAATAATAACGGCGATATTTAGGTATAAGGCGCCGTAAAGGAGTATTTTATGGTAAAAAAAAGAGGAGATTACTTTGGTTTTGGCAGAATAATCAGTATTATTTTGGCTATTATTCCCGTTACGTCCTGGATTTGCGGGGCAGTCACCCGGTTTTCGGAAGGGAAAATTCTCGCGGGCATTCTGAGACTTGTTCTCGGATGGAATATCATATGGATTATTGATATTATCCTTATGATCTTAAACGGGCATATCCTTCGCATTATCCCGCTGTGATTCAGATAAATTGATAAAAACTTCATTGGTTTTTAAAATAAAATTATTTTTAAAATGTTTAGGATTACCGTTGACAAGTTAAGTTAATTGTGTTAAATTAAACGTATCAAAGGCTTTGTTATTTATACAGAGCCTTTTCTATTTGCGGAAACAGTGAGGATTTTATGAAAAACGCAGCAAAGCCGAAGTATCTGAGAAGCGATAACGTAATACCTGATTTTGAGTATTTGTTTGATGAAGAGAAGCCTAAGCCCGAACGACTGGAAAAGAAAAAAAAGTCGGGTGTGGGATTTCGGTTTTACAAACGCCTTCTGAAAGATAATAAAGGCGGCTTTGTTTTGAGTTTATTGACATTTATTCTGAAAAACCTGCCTGTATGGGTAATGCCGATCATTACTGCAAACATCATTGATCTTGCTTCTGCGCCTAAATCGGACGCAGTCGTTCACAGCATTGTCGTGAATTCCATAGTGCTTGCGGTCGTTTTGCTTCAGAATATTCCAACGCACGTTATTTATTCGCGCATTACCGATAAGATGCTTCGAAGAACGGGCGCGGGACTCCGCAGCGCCGTCGTAAAAAAATTGCAACATCTTTCCATTACGTATCATAAAGAGATAGAAACGGGTAAAATCCAAAGTAAGTTTCTGAAAGATATAGAAAGCGTGGAAGCGTTGAACACGAATCTGATGAAAATTCTCATTCCGAATATCATCGTTGCAATCGTGTCCATCGGGATTTCCGTTTACAGCAGCTGGCTTGTCACTTTATTCTTTTTGGTAGTGATTCCCGCAAACGTTTTGCTTACGCAACTTTTCCGTAAGAAAATGCGCAGTAAAAATCATATGTATCGCGTGGAAAACGAGTCGGTTTCCGCAAAGCTGAGCAATATGCTGGAAATGCTCACCGTTACGAAAGCACACGGGCTGGAAGACGAGGAGATCGCGAATTTCGAAAAAAATGTTCGTTATCTTATGGCGCGCGGTTTGGATGTGGACAAAACAAATTCGTATTTCGGCTCCGCTTCCTGGGTTGTTGCAAATATCTTGAGCGGCGCATGTCTGATATTCTGTGCTGCGCTCGCGCTGAATCATGTGATTTCCACGGGCGATATCGTGCTTTATCAATCTTTGTTTGCGTCAATTAACGCGGCGGTACAGACGATTATCAACGTTTTGCCTACGTTTTCAACCGGATTCGAAGCGGTCAGCTCCATTTCCGAAATCATGATGTCCAAGGACGTAGAGGACAGCCGTGGCAAGAAAAAGCTCGATCATATCGAAGGGAATGTACGGTTTGACAACGTCTATTATAAATATCCTAACGGGACGCAATACGTGGTGGAAAATTTTAACCTCGATGTGAAAAAGGGCGAATGCATAGCCGTCGTAGGCGCTTCCGGCAGCGGAAAGTCCACGATTATGAATCTTATTATCGGTTTTCTGCAGCCTACGGAAGGGCATTTGTATATCGACGGCAACGACATTACGGAAATTTCTCTTTCGGATTATCGCCATTCGATTTCCGTCGTACCGCAAAACAGCATTTTGTTTGCGGGTACAATACGCGAAAACATCACGTACGGTTTGGAAAGCATTGACCCCAAAAAGGTAGAGGAAGTTGCGGAAATGGCGAATCTCAATGAATTTGTCAAAGATCTTCCGAACGGGCTCGATACCTTTATCGGAGAACACGGCGGAAAGCTCAGCGGCGGGCAAAAACAGCGCATTACCATTGCGCGCGCCTTGATTCGGGACCCGAAAATTCTGATATTGGATGAAGCGACGAGTGCGCTCGACAATATTTCGGAATATCATGTGCAAAAGGCGATTTCGGGCTTGATCAAAGGGCGGACCACTTTTATCGTCGCGCACAGGCTTTCCACGATCAGAGATGCCGACAGGATTGTCGTAATGGAAGCGGGCAAATGCGTTGAATTGGGTACATACGAAGAACTTATGGAGAAAAAAGGTAAGTTCTACGAACTTAAGAATCTCAACGATATGAATTATAAACAAGCCGAAGAAGGTTTGAACGAGGAGGTCGGTTGATTTGAAAATCGGTATCATTACAGGTGCTTCGAGCGGATTGGGAAAAGAATTTGTAAGACAATCTTTAAAAGCGTTTCCCGAAATCGAAGAATTCTGGCTCGTTGCCCGCCGTGAAGAAAAAATCAGGAAAAATGTGGAAAGTCTTGACGGTGCGAAGTTTAAAATCGTTCCGCTCGATTTGGCGAAAGACGACAGTTATAAAGAGTTTTCCGCTCTGTTGAAAGAAGAAAATCCCGACATAAAACTGTTGATCAACAATGCAGGCTTGGGATTTTGGGGCGCGGTAAAAGAACTTCCCGTGCATCAGCAGATCAACAGTGTGGATGTCAACGTCAAAGCAGTGTCCGCGTTGACGGCAATTTGTCTGCAATACATGAAAGAAAACGCGCGGATTATTTTTGTATCGTCCATCGCGTCTTTTGTGCCGAATGCCTACATGACGGTTTACAGTGCGACCAAAGCATATATAAATTCTTATGCGCGGGCGCTTCGTTATGAACTGAAAAAGCAAAAAATCAGCGTGACGATCGTATGTCCGGGGCCTATGGATACCGAATTTATCGAACGCGGCGGAGTCCGTTCGAAAACGTTTAAAAAATTGCCTTATTGTAATGTGGAAAAAGTCGTAAAAGGGACGTTGAAGGCGGCAAAAAAAAGAAAATTTGTTTATACCAACAAGATGTTTTATAAATTTTACAGAGTGCTTGCCAAAATTCTTCCGACTGCATGGCTTGTGCCCGTGGCAAAAACCTGAAAAAAATTTCCTCAAGCAGTGGAAAACGCTTGCAAAATCGGTGTGGTTGTAGTATCATATATTTACAATTTATAATAGGGAAGTATGGAGTTATGACAGAAAAAAAGAGAAAAATTTCCATTTTGGGCACCGGTAATGTCGGCGCGTCTGTTGCTTATGCTGCTTTGATTCAGGGGCTTGCTTCTGAAATTTTGTTGGTCGATATCAACAAGGAAAAGGCGAAGGGTGAAGCGCTCGATCTCAGCCAGTGCGCGGCGTGCGTTCCTTCCTGCAAAGTTTGGTGCGGCGAATATGAAGACGTTAAAGGTTCCGATATCGTCGTCGTTACGTTCGGCGTAGGCAGAAAGCCCGGTCAGTCCAGGCTCGACCTTGCAAAAGTCAACATCGGCATTCTGGAAAGCGTTATGCCCACCGTTGCGAAAATCGCTCCCGATGCGCTTTACGTTATCGTCAGCAACCCTGTCGACCTTTTAACCTATACCACGATCAAATGCACGGGGCTGCCCGTCAATCAGGTTGTCGGCACGGGTGCTATGCTCGACACGAACAGACTTACGCAGGCGATTGCCGAATATTGCGGTGTAGACGTTTCCAACGTCGGCAGCTATGTTCTCGGCGAACACGGAGATTCCTGCATGGTTCCTTGGAGCCTTTGCACGGTTGCGGGTCTGCCCATCAAAGAATATATGACAAAAGTTATGAAAGTCGATGCGGCAAAAGTGGACGAAGAACTTGACGTCATCTACAAAGGTATGGTCGCTGCGGGTTCGCAGGTCATCAAGGCGAAGGGCGCAACTTATTATGCGATTGCCGTTACGGTGTGCTCGCTGATCAAAGCGCTTGTTTCCGATACCAACACGTTGCTCCCCGTTTCCACGATGCTCAGCGGCGAATACGGCGGAAACAATATCTGCACGGGCGTTCCCTGTATCGTAGGTTCTACGGGAATTAAGTCCATCGTGAATCTGCCGTTGACGGACGACGAAGCGAAACTTCTCAAAGAGAAGATCGATACGCTTACCGGCAACTACGACGCGCTTGAACTCAGAAAATAATCGATTGATGAAAAAAAGCCTCCGCGCAAAAGCGGAGGTTTTTTTGTATAGAGAACCCACGTGCTTTGCGCGTGGATAATCGAAATGCGGATTTGAAATCATTAAACCGCAAAAGATTGTTTCAAAAAGGTGAAAAATTCAATTTACGTAAAAATAGCTTTTGTCGTTAATAGTGAAATTTTCTTTTGCCACGTTAGAATATAAGTAATTTTTACCGTCTTTTTCATAGGCGATAAAAACGCGGTAATCTTGCAAATATTTTTCCGTAAAAGTTTTCGCATTTTCCGCACCGAGCACGCAAAGCGCGGTGGAGAGTGCGTCGCAATATGACGAATTGTTTCCGAGAATCGTAACGGACATCATGCCGTTTGCGATAGGTTTGCCCGTATTCGGGTCTAAGATATGGCAATAAGTTACGCCGTTATATACGTATTGCCGCTCGTAATCGCCGCTGGTGGAAACATAGATATCGCTTGTTGGCATCGTGAATAGCAGACCGTTTTTTCGCGGATGGTTCACGCTGAACGACCATTTTTCTTTTTCTTTATATTTTAATAAAGCGATACTGCTCGTTCCCGCGCTAATATACCCGTTTTCTACGCCGTTTTTCCTGAGATATTCGGCAGCTTTTTGTACTGCGTAACCTTTTGCAATTCCGCCGAGGTCAATTTTTACGTCGTCATAATTGAGCTTTTTTAATGTATTTCCTTCAAGCAATAAATTATCGGAAGAGCAGAGCGGCAAAATTTCGGCTATATCGTCATCGGAGGGAGGAGCAAATTCATAATTTTCGTTCCCGTATTTATCGGGAGAAAATCCCCAGAGGTCTACGAGCGGATAAGCCGCAATAT
>CALVXL010000065.1 GCA_944369635.1 uncultured Clostridia bacterium | reverse complement strand
CCCGATCGTCCCCGGCGCGCAAACCTTTGACGATGCGCGCCCGTTAAAGTAAAATTCCGCCGTAAAAACAAGAAAAACGTATGCGCATACGTTGCGTTTCGGCAATACGGCGGCAAAACTTATCTCCTTTTTCCCGCGAAAAGCTTTTCCTTTTCCGCGATCACTTCGTCGATCTTGGCGATATACGTAGGGATATCTTTCGGATTTTTATACCGCTCTATGCGCTCGCACCCGCAAAAAACGGCTTTGGATACGGCATTCGCGCCGCAGGCGACGGTGGCGGAGATCTCCTCCATGGTATCCACGTTGTAAACGCACGCTTTCTGCGGCAACGTGTAGCCCGTGTTTTCCAGATTGCCCGCCATATATTTCTGGCGGTATAAATAATAGGGCGAATATCCCGCTTTTGCAAGGGCGCCGTGCGCATATTCGATCATTTCGGAAACGCCGCCCTCCGAAAGATAGGACTTTTCCTCTTTGAGCAGCGATCCGCGCTTTAAGCACAGCGTATGCACGGTGATGTTGTCGGGACGAAGGTCGATCGCCGCGTCGAGCGAACGGCGAAAGTCCTCCGCCGTTTCCCCTTCCAGCCCCGCGATGAGATCCATGTTGACGGAAAAACGATCCTTGATTATGGCGTATTTTTCGTAAATATCCTTTGCGGTATGCTTTCTGCCGAGCCTGACGAGCGTTTCGTCGTTAAAGGTCTGCGGATTCACGCAAACCCGCGTAACCTTATATTTTTCCATGATCGCGAGCTTTTCTTCGTCGATACAGTCGGGGCGTCGTGCTTCCACGGTGTATTCCGTCCCCTCGTGCTTTCCCACGGCTTTCAGTACCCGCTCGAACTGTTCGGCGGAAAGCGCGACGGGCGTTCCGCCGCCGATATAAACGGAGCGCAGATTTTTAACGAGCTTCCACGCCGCGGAAATTTCCCTTTCCAGCGCGTCCAGAAACGCGCCCACGTACTTGTCCGAACGCGTGATGTCCGCCGTGATAAAAGAGCAATACGCGCACTTGGACGGACAGAAGGGCACGAACACGAAAAAGTCGGAATTTTCGTCGTCCTTTTTATATATGCCGCGCTGCGCGGCGAGAATTTTTTCCACGATTTCCCGTTTGGCGCGGGAAACATGCATTTCGTCGAAAAGCGGCGCGAACGTTTTGCTCCGTTCCAGCTCCTGATACGCGAGTTTGGTGGGACGTATGCCCGTCAGCGCGCCCCACGGCATCTCCCTGCCGAAAAAGGACGAGAGCGCTTTATACGCCGAAAGCTTGACGTTGCGCTTTTCAAACCGCTTCTTTTCCAACGCGTTCGCCGCAACGGGGATTTTATCGCGGTAACGGTAGGTTTTATCCTCGACGGCGATTTCGTTTTCGTAAAATCCGTTTTCCGCGGAAAACGTGTGGAAAAACGCCAGTTCGCTTTCGGGCACAAAGAGATTGATAACCTCTTTCAGATCCGCCCCGTAAGGTGTGTCGGTGGTCATAGATAAGGGTTGAACTCCTTTTCGTGTTCCAGCGTGGTAGCCCTGCCGTGCCCCGGATAAACGGTGAAATTTCCCTTTAGCGACACGAGCTTTTTGAGCGAACGCGCCATATCCTCGTCGTTGCCGTCCGAAAGATCGGTTCTGCCCACGCTTTCATAAAACAGGGTATCCCCGCTGAAAATGCCGAGTTCCGTAAGAAAACAAACCGAACCCGCGGTATGTCCGGGCGTCGCCATGACGCGCAGCAAAAAACCGTAAAAATCGAGTACGTCCCCGTCATTAAAGGTAAAATCGGCATGCACAGGCTCTGTTTTGTGCCCGAACAAAGCGCCGTCGTTCTTGTCCGTATAAAGTTTTTCCGCGTCGGCTTGGGAAACGTAGATCTTAACGCCCGCGTCCTGTAGCGCCTTACAGCACCCCATATGATCGAAATGCCCGTGCGTCAGATAGCAGTTTTCCAAAGTAAATCCTTTTTTCGCGGCAAACGCGAACACCGCTTCGGCGTCCTCGCCGGGATCGATGACCGCGCCGCGCCCTTCCTCGGTTACCAGAAAATAGGAATTCACGCCGAGTTCGCCCGTAAAAATATGATATAGTTTCATTGTCAGATACTCGTCCTGTAAACGTCGATGAGTTTTTTGTTTTGTTTGAGTTTATCGATCAGCGCATCGAGATCGGAACGGGAATTAAGCCGTATGTTGAAATCGACGATCGCCTGCTTGGTTTTGGAATCGATACGCCCGTTGATGGCGGTTATTGCAAAATTGAGCTGTGCCACCACCTGCGAAACGCTTGCTAAAATGACGCCCTGATCGTTGGCGATGACCTTGATGCCGGCGTTAAAAGACGTGCCCGTCTGGTTTGCCCAGCTGACTTCGATATACCGTTCGGGATCGACGTTGCGCATATTGGGGCAATCCGCGCGGTGCACGGCAACGCCCCTGCCCCGCGAGATAAACCCGACGATATCGTCGCCGGGAACGGGGTTACAGCACCCCGCAATGCGCACGAGGATATTGTCCATGCCCTTGACGATGACGCCGCCCGTCTGGCTCTTGTTGGAAGCGATGATCTTCGCCTGCGAGTCGATGGAAGAATGCCTGTAATAATCGATGAGCTTGACGAGCACCTGATTGGTGGTCACCGCGCCGTACCCTACGGAAGCGAACATTTCGTCCTGTCCCGAAAAAGACATCCTCTGCGAAAGTTTGGCAAACGCCTTGTCGGTGAGAAGATCGGACAGATTGTAACCCTTGTTCTTCGCCTCGCGCTCGAGCATCGCCTTGCCCGTCTTGATGTTCTCCTCCTTCATCTCGCGCTTGAAAAACTGCTTGATCTTGACCTTTGTGGAGGAGCTTTTTGCAACTTTGAGCCAATCCCACGACGGACCCTTGGAGTTCGGGGAAGTGATGATCTCCACCACGTCGCCCACCTGCAAGGGGGTGTTGAGAGGCACCATTTTGGAATTGACCTTCGCGCCGACGCATTTGTTGCCGACGGCGGAATGGATCTGATAGGCAAAATCGAAGGGCGTGGCGTCTTTCGGCAGGGAGATGACGTCACCTTTCGGGGTAAACACCAGCACTTCCGAACTGTAAATATCGCCTTTTAAGGAATCGATGAACTCCTTGCTGTCTTTCAGGCCGCCCTGCCATTCCATGACCTCGCGGATCCAGGAAAGGCGGGCGTCGAAATCGTCCACTTCCTTTTTGTTTTCCTTATATTTCCAATGCGCCGCGATACCGTATTCCGCCGCGCGGTTCATTTCGTAGGTACGGATCTGTATTTCGAACGTCTGCCCGAAGTTGGTGACGACCGTCGTATGGAGCGACTGATACATATTCGGCTTAGGCGTTGCGATGTAATCCTTGATACGTCCCGGCACGGGCTTCCACTTGTGGTGGATTTTTCCGAACACTTCATAGCAATCGTCCACGGTGTTTACGATGACGCGCACGGCGGTCAGATCGTAAATCTGGTCGAGCGTTTTGTTCTGATTCTTCATCTTTTTATAGATGCTGTAAAAGTGCTTGGGTCTGCCGAAAACTTCGCCCTGAATATTGCTTTCTTTTAAAATGTTCTGGATTTCCTGCACCACGAACGCGACGAATTCCCTGCGCTCGGCAAGTTTTGCGTTGATGTTGGTGACGAGATATTCGAAAAATTCCGGCTCGAGATATTTTAAAGAAAGATCCTCCAGCTCGCATTTGATCTGCGAAATACCGAGCCTGCCCGCAAGCGGCGCGAATACGTCCAACGTTTCGCGCGCCATGCGCTGCTGCCGTTCCGGCGAAAGAAAATTGAGCGAGCGCATATTGTGCAGTCTGTCCGCCAGTTTGATGATGATCACGCGGATATCCTTTGCCATGGCGACGAAGATCTTGCGGAAGTTTTCCGCCTGCTCTTCCTCTTTCGATGTGAATTCGATCTTTTCAAGTTTGGTCACGCCCTGCACGAGCTGCAAAACCTCGTCGCCGAATTCCGCCTTGATATCCCCTTCGGAAACGGGGGTATCTTCTATGACGTCGTGCAAAAACGCCGCGGCAATGGTGGCGGCGTCCAGTCCCAGATCGATCAAGATTTTGGCAACGTTACAAGGGTGAGTGAAATATTCCTCACCCGACGCGCGCTTCTGGTTGGCGTGCGCTTTCTTTGCGAATTCGTACGCCTTTTCGCACAGCGCAAGATCGGCGCCGCTGTACGTTTCCCTGATTTTTTCCAGAACCTCAATCATCAGCCAAAATCCTTTCCACGAGTTTATATACCGAAGAGTTGCTCAAATCGCTTTTTTTGTCCGTCTGCGTAAATATGCCGTTTTCCGCGGCGAAGATCCCGAGTTCCTCAAACACGCGAAGCCCGAACAAAAATTCTCTTACATTGTATTTTACATTATTTTGTTTATAAAAATCAATCCCTTTTTTAAACTTTTTGCCGCGCAAGGCGCGAAGGGCGACAAAAACGTCCTTCATCGCGGCGCGGGAAACGTCCAGACGCTTAAAAAGCCGCCTGCCCGAAAGCTCGCAATTCACGTAGGTCTTCCGCCCCGCCGCGTACACGACGGGCGGTTTATCCATATATATGATTTCGTTGAAATTGTCAAGCGGCCTGCCTCCGCCTATGACGACGGCATTTAGAAGATTACTTTCCGCGGGGGAAAACAGACATTTCGGAACGTCTTGCAATTCCTCGAATTTCGATACGTTGTTCGCGTCGGAAAACACAAACGCCGTGCCGTAGCGGCTTTTGAGCGCTTCCTTTACGAGCGCGCGCACTCCCGCCGTATCGGTTACCTCATAAGAAAATGAACTATCCGCGGCCGCCGCGCATGCAGCAAGCTGTTTTTCAAACATGACGTCGTCCATCTCCTCGCCGCATGAACAGCCGTAAAGCACTTCGCGCACGAAACCTTTCAGACGTTTTTGCCTGTTGAATACCGAAACGTTCGGTTCGAAGACGATGGTTTTTTCCACGGGAAGCGCAAGATCTTCCGCCTCCTTTGCCCCGCCGAAGTAGAGCATTTCGCACACGGGGTGAAAAAACGAAGCGTGCGGCGAGCCGGCTTTCAGGGGCGTCGCCTCCACGCGGTCGGCTTCGACGACAAACACGGGGCGGCGGTTGCCCACGCCGCAGGGTTCGAGCAGGTCGAGCTCTTCCGCAAACCGCATGGAAAGCGGCTTATCGAGCAAACCGTCCGCGTAAATTTTCGGTACAAAGTCTTCCGCGCCGTAATGCGCGCCGAGGTAACTGTCCAGCGCGTCGTAAAACAAAGAAAAATTTTCCGCGCTGACGGCAACGCCCGCCGCCTGCGAATGTCCGCCGAACTCCAGCAGAAGATCTTTGCAAGAAGAAATCGCTTCGAAGATATTGACCGCGACGACCGACCGCGCGGATCCTTTATAAAAACCGTTTACCCCCGCAAACAAGATGACGGGGCGGGCATATTCTTCCGCAAGGCGCGCCGCGACGATACCGATAAATCCCGTGCGCCAGTCGTCGCCTTTCAGCATGATGACGTTGCGGTACGCACCTTCTTTTGCGATCTGCGCTTTTGCGATTTTGTAAAGTTTATCGCATTCCGCCTGCCGCTCGATGTTATAGGCATTCAGCTTTACGCAAAGATCGAAAATTTCCCCTTCGTCTTCCGATAAAAACAGACTGAGAGCGGCGGAAGCGTCTCCCATTCTGCCCGCGGCATTGACGCGGGGCGCGAGCGCGTAAGCGAGCGTCTGCGCCGTGATATCCTTTGCCGACGCCACCGACAAAAGCGTTTTGAACGCGGGGCGCGCGCCCCTGCGCAACAGTTTGAGCCCTTCCGCGACAATGCTTCTGTTTTCCCCGACGAGAGACATAGAGTCCGCCACCGTGGCGAGGGCGGCGATATCGAGAAACTTTTCCGCTTTTTCGCCTAAAAGCGCGGCGGCAAGTTTATAGGCTACTCCCGCGCCGCAAAGCCCGTCGAAAGGATATTCCTGATTTTTCAGCTTTGGATTGACGACGATGCAGTCGGGAATGATTTCCGGAATTTCGTGATGATCGGTAACGATGACGTCCACACCGAGTTCGTTTTTGATGAATTCCACTTTCTCTCGATCGCTGATACCGCAGTCCACCGTGACGACGAGCCCCATATAGATTTCTTCCGCGTACTGCGCTACAATGTCCGTATTGAGCCCGTATCCGTTTTCCCGTTCGGGCACGACGGCATATGATTCCACGCCGAACTCGTCGAACGCCTTTTTGAGAATACTTGCGGCGGAAATGCCGTCGGCGTCGTAATCGCCGAAGATGAGAACCGTTTCGCCCGCGTCGCGCGCTTCCCGTATACGATCAGCTGCCTCGCGCATACCCTTCAGCAAAAAGGGATCGTGAAAACGCGCTTTACCCGGCGTGAGAAATTCCTTTACGCTTTCCGCCGAAGTGAATCCCCTGCGGTACAAGAGCGCGGCGGTATCGGGCAGAATGTCCGCGGCCGCGGCTATGCCCGCAATTTTTCGCTCCTCTTCGTCCGTGAATTTTTGTCCGTAAACGATCTCTTTCATCGCCGCTCCTTTGTTTTTCAGATTTTTAACCCCGCGCGGAAACTTCTTTTCCGCGCCGCATAAATATTTCGGGCAGACGCCGCGCGTGCAAGCCGCGGCGAATTCTCAGCTTTTTTATACCAACCCCTCCGCGCGGTTTGAACGAACGAAAAAGTTGACAACGTTTTCTTTTAATACGACAATAAGGCGGGTAGCCCGCCTTATCTTATAAATTTTGCAAAAAATTATTTCTTCGACTTTCTCAGCCCCGCATAAAACCCGCCGCAAAGCGAGGAGGCAAAAACCGCAGAAACGATCGCCACGACGATCTGCAACGCGACAAACTTCACCGCCATCGTACCGAGGATGAGCATCGCGACGACAAACACGAGGAATGCGATCAACGTTACGAGGTTTTTCAAAAACACTTCGCGGAACGCGCCCGCCGCAAGTTGCACGGCAGTAGCGTCGGCATTTGCAACGTTTTTCTTATCTTCCTTGACGGTATTCATGAAATACAGCGCCATCGCCATGGTAAAGACGAACGCCGCCGCCAGCACCGCAAGATAAGCGGGCGTAACGGGTACGCGGACAAGCGCCGTAAGCGCAAGGGTCAACGCCGCGCCGAACACGGAAGTTATCAAAAACGCGAACGCCGCGGCCCATTTGTAGCGGATCGCCGCATAGAAGAACGCGACCACCAAAAGGATTCCCGCCGCTAAAAGCGCCCACCACATTTCGGTGAAGGCAAAATAGCCTTCGGCGTAATTTTTTTCCACTTTGACTTCGACGGTCGTTTGCTGAAACACGCTGTCCATTTCCTTCTGCAACGATTCCACGACTGAAGCGGAAACATCGTTTCTGAAAAGGTAAACGAGCGTAAATTCGAAATTATCGTTGGTGCTCTCGGAATAAACGGGGTTGACGCCCTCCTGTCTGAACACCTTTTCCGCCGTATCTTTAACGGTTTCTTCCGCCTTGCCGATATCGTTCGCCTGAACGACGATTTCGTAATGTTTGGTATACTTTACGTCTTTATTGAAATTCAAAAAGCCGAGCACGAACGCTCCCGCCACGATGATCACCAGCGCGACGGCGAGGAGAACTTTGAAGCTTTTCATGTAGTCGAACTTTTTCATTTATTTCGCCTCCCTTTTGAGTTTGAGGAATTTTTCGCTCTTTTCCTTAAAGAGAGGAAGCGCCATATAAACGAGGAGCTGCGAGAAGAACATGGTGATCAACGCGGAAAGCACTACGCCGATGCCGAAAGTTACGGCAAAGTTCGCCGCATACCCCTTGCAGATAAGGAACATTAAAAGCGAGAATACCGCGAGCACGCAGTCGATTTCCAGAATGGACAAAATCGAGCGCTTGTAAGCCGTTTTGATTGCGGCTTTTACGGTTTTGTCGTTACGGTATTCTTCGCGCACTCTGTGCATGATGATCGCCATGGAATCGACGGTCAGAAGCACCGCCGCCATGATGCCGATGACGCCCGCAAAGTTTAAGGTGACGCCCGGCACTAAGATCAGCATGATAATTTCCATCATGATGAAGAAGAACACCGAAACCGAGGAGATCGCGCCGAACCCGCCGTACATGATGCAGAGCGCGATAATGATGACGATGACCGCCGCAAAGCAAGCCCAGAACGTGAGCGAAGCCGCGTTTTCGCCGAGACCCGGCGTAACGGTCAGCGCGTCGCTGATCTCGTATTCGTATTTGAGTCCGCCGGAGCTGATCTGAAGCGCCAGCCGGCGGGCGGTGGTTTCATCCGAAGAAGTGATCAGAAGCGAGTTGTCCGCAAGATAATCTTTGCTGAGCGTACTGGAAAAAAGTTCGGTATCGCCGAGCGTGATTTTCAGCGTGAATTCCGTGGAAGAGGAATCTTCCGAAGAAGCCGCCGCGTCGATGGCGTCTTCGAGGATTTTCAACCCGTTGTCCGTGAATTTCAGCTGCACGTAATGAGAGGTCGTGGCGCTTACCGTCTGCGAAACGTATTTCGCGCTTTTGAGTTCTTCGTCGCCGAAGAGAATATTGCCGTTGCCGTCGGTAAATTCGATTTCGCCGTACGCCGCAACGGTCCCAATGTCGGTAGCGGCGGCGTCGCTGTTTCTCATTTCCACGCGGAAGGAATAATTATCCGTATCCTTTGCGCGGTACGCCGTTACGATGGAGCCGGTATAGCCCAGCGCTTCCAGCCTTTTTTCCAGCGTAATGATGATTTCCTGCGGGTCGATTTCCTCCCCCTCTTCCGTTATATCGTCTTTCAGCGTAAGTTCGTAAGCTACGCCGCCTTCCATATCCTCGTCAAGCGCGACCGCGCCCAAAAACGACTGATAAATCTTTGTGCCGTTCTTGTAACCGGGGATTCTGAACTGCGCGAACGTCAGCACCGCCAGAACGACGAGCACTATACTGATAACGACCAGTAAAGCGATTGACTTCTTTTTGTTCATCTTTGCCTCCTCGAAAGCAGTTACCGTAAATTCCGCCCTCCGCTCGCCGCGGAGAAAGCAAAACTTTGCTAAAATATATTTAGACTAAACTATTATATAACGGATTTTCTTTATAGTCAAGAAAAATCCGCCGTTTTTTGGCAAAAAACGGCTGTGCGTCAGCTATTTTCTTCCGCTTTGGTCTTCGCGTAAATGTCCAGCGCGCACTCCGTGCGGGCTTTCATCATGCCGCAGGTGATTTCGTAAGGGGTGTTGATATCTCCGCCGAAGTGAATGTTGTTCGCGGGGCAGCCGCCGCTGCAATGAAATTTTGCAAAGCAATTCTTACATTTTTCGCGGGTATAGAGGTTGTTGTCGCGGAAAAGCGCGCGGATTTTTCCGTCGAGCTTGTCTTCGAACACGTTGCCCATTTTAAATTTGGGATCGTCGGCAAACTGATGGCAGGGAAAGATATCCCCCGCAGGCGTTACGGAGAAATATTCGTTGCCCGCGCCGCACGCCGAAACGCGCTTTTTCAGGCACGGACCGCCTTTGAGATCGATCTGGAAATGAAAGAAATTGAACAGCCGTTCCCCCGCGGCGAAACGCCGCTTATATTCCCGCGCGAGCCGCTTATATTCCTCGGCGATGGCGGGAAGATCGTTTTCGGAAATGTAAAGCGGACTGTTTTTATCGGTCACGACGGGTTCCAAAGAAATTTCCGTCATGCCGTTATCCGCCAGATACAGCACGTCGTTTCCGAAATCGAGATTCTTTTTGGTAAAGGTCCCGCGAACGTAATAGTGCTTGTCCCCGCGCATCTTTACGAAATTTTTGATATTTTCGATGATGACGTCATAGCTGCCCTTGCCGTTGACGGTCTTGCGCACGCCGTCATGAACTTCCTTTCTTCCGTCAATGCTCAACACGACGTTTTCCATCTCTTCGTTCAGATATTTCGCCGTTTCCTCGTTTAATAAAACGCCGTTGGTCGTCAGGGTGAAAAGGAATTTTTTATTGTGTTTTTTCCCTTGCTTTTTGGCGTAGTCCACCGTCTTTTTGACGACGGAAAGGTTCATCAGCGGTTCGCCGCCGAAAAAGTCCATTTCGAGGATTCTGCGGTTGCCGCTGTTCGCAATAAGAAAATCGACGGCGGCTTTCGCCACGTCGAAGCTCATATATTCCGTCCTGCCCTTATAATTTCCCTGCCCCGCAAAACAGTATTCGCAGCGCAGGTTGCAGTCGTGGCAAATATGCAGGCAAAGCGCCTTTACGAGGTCGCTTTTCAACGGGATTTCCCTTTCCTCCTCGGCAAAAAGCACCCCCTCTTTTTTCAGTTCGGCGATTTCCGCTTCGATCTCCCCGATCGCCTCCTCGTCCGCACCGTGAAAATCGTAGGGTTCGCCGTTCATCTTCTTCACGACTTCGGACGTAAGTTTATCGCAGATATGCAGCGCGCCGGAAGCGTTGTCGAAAAGATAGTACGTTCCGTCGGCTTCAAATGTATGTACCATTTATTTTTCTCCGTAACATGAATGAGGAGCAGTAAAAATTACTGCTCCCGAAAAATCGTTTTTCAATCAGTTGATGTCTTTGATCTTGGTTTCTCTGGTAATTTTTTCGCAGGACTGGTTGCCGACCGTGCAGGAAGTTTTGCAAGCCGACTGGCAGG
>CALVXL010000064.1 GCA_944369635.1 uncultured Clostridia bacterium | reverse complement strand
TATGCTGCTTAGCTTTTTGGTGGAAATTGTATTCAATTATATTTTCGGCGCAAAATGTATGTATGACCCCGCGCAGGATAATTTTACCGTAGGACAGTTTTATTTGCAGTATATTTGCGGTTTTTGGTATTACGCGGCGATGGGAACGTTGTTTTTGTTTTTGAGCGTTCTCTTAAAAAAGGAGTATATCGTTCTCATCATCGTTTTGCCGTATCTGTTTATATTGAGTTCCATGCTTTACGGCGCCGTCAACGCTTTGGCGGGAAACGGTTTCAGAATTGAAAAATATACGGTTTTCGGCATTGATGGGATAATATTTAGTAATAGTTCGCCGAAAGAATGTTGGTCTTATATTTTAACGTCCACGTTTTATATACTAGTATTTTCCGTATTGAGTTGGCTGGTGTTCCGCAAAAGGAGTTTTTAAAGATGGAATTTGTCGCAACGAAAAATCTTTTAAAATGTTTTAAGAATACGAACGTCCTTTCCGATATCGATCTGACGATAGAAAAAGGGGAAATTTACGGGCTTATCGGCAACAACGGCGCGGGCAAGACCACGCTTTTGCGTATCATTTGCAATCTTTTGCAGCCGACCAAGGGGGAAGTTTTATGGAATAAGCAGGCGTTTTCCTCGAAAGTGCCCATGGGCTCGCTCATCGAACACCCCGCGCTTTATTTCGATATGTCGGCTTATGAAAACATCAAGGCGAAAGCGATCGCGCTGGGCGTAAAGTATTATAAATCGGATATCGACGCGCTTTTGAAACTCGTCGGTCTGGAAAATACCGATAAAAAGAGAGTGCGCGCCTTTTCCATGGGTATGAAACAGCGGCTGGGTATCGCGCTGGCGCTGGTGGGAGAACCCGATTTGCTGATTTTGGACGAACCCATCAACGGGCTCGACCCGCAGGGGATTTCGGAAGTAAGAAACATGCTCTTGAAAATACATGAAGAACGGGGCGTTACCATGGTGATTTCCAGCCACATTCTCGACGAGCTGGCAAAAATCGCCACCCGCTTTTGCGTACTGCACAAGGGCAAACTCGTCAAAAACTGCTCAAAGGAAGAATTTATGTCGGAATGCGGCGACAGGGACATCGACGAATATTATCTGCAGATCTTAAAGGAAAACGAATAAAAAAACGAAAAAACTCAAAAGGCGGCGCCGAAACGGCGCCGCGCTTTTGTTTGATTGTAAAAATGAGAAATATAAAAAGCGGGCGGCATCAGAAGATGCCGCCCGCTTTTGCAAAAGGACTTATTCCTTGTTTGCCAGTTTCTTGTAGTTTTCCAAACGCTCTTTGCTGTCCGCTTCGGTCTTTTTGAAGAGTTCCGCCGCCAGCGCGGGTTGCGCTTTCATCAAGGAAGCGTAACGCGTTTCGCCGGTGATGAACGCCTGATAATCGCCCGTCGGTTCTTTACTGTCGAGCGAGAAGGGGTTCTTGCCTTCGAGCGCGAGCGAGGGATTGTATCTGTAAAGCTGCCAGTAACCGCATTCCACGGCTCTCTTTTCTTCGTCTTGCGACTTGGTCATGTTGATACCGTGGTTGATGCAGGGCGCGTAAGCGATCACGAGGGACGGTCCGTCGTATTTTTCCGCTTCCACCAGCGCTTTCATCAGCTGGTTCTTATCGGAACCCATCGCCACCTGCGCGACGTAAACGTAGCCGTAACTCATCGCCATCATGCCGAGGTCCTTTTTCTTGACTCTCTTGCCCGCCGCGGCGAATTTCGCAACCGAGCCCGTCGGGGTAGCTTTGCTCGCCTGTCCGCCGGTGTTGGAGTAAACTTCGGTGTCGAGCACCAGAACGTTCACATCCTCGCCCTGCGCCAGCACGTGATCCAATCCGCCGTAGCCGATATCGTACGCCCAGCCGTCGCCGCCGAAGATCCAGATGGACTTCTTTACAAAGCAATCCTTATCTTTCAGCAGATCTTCCACCATCGCGTCGCATTCACAGCCGCAGCCCGCGCACTTGGAGAGAACTTCCACAAGTTTTTCGCTCGCCGCTTTGCTGCCTTCGGCATCTTTCTTGTTGGCTATCCAGTTTTCGCCCGCCTCTTTGAGCTCCGTCCAGTCGGGGCACTTTTCGATGAGGGCGTTGATCTTATCTTCCACCTTAGCGCGTCTTTGCGCGTAAGCGAGGTTCATGCCGTAGCCGAATTCCGCATTGTCCTCGAACAGGCTGTTCGCCCAGGCGGGGCCGTGTCCCGCTTTGTTCTTGGTGTACGGGCAGGTCGGCGCGGAACCGCCGTAAATGGAGGAGCATCCCGTCGCGTTGGCAACGATCATGCGGTCGCCGAAAAGCTGGGTAACGATCTTGACGTAAGGCGTTTCGCCGCAACCCGCGCACGCGCCGGAGAATTCAAACAGCGGCTGGCAGAACTGCGAACCTTTGACCGTTTCTTTCTTGAATTTGGAAAGATCGACGTCGGGCAGCTGCTTGCTGTAATTGTAATTGACGTTTTCTTCTTCCACCAAAGTGGCAAAGGGCACCATTTCGAGGGCTTTTTCCTTGGCGGGGCAGATATTCGCGCAGACGCCGCAGCCCATACAGTCGAGCGGGGAGACCTGCATTCTGAATTCGTAACCGGGAAGTCCCGTCATCGCCTTCACGCTGTAGGACGCAGGCTTGTCCGCGCCGACGGCGTTGACCGCGGGTCTGATCGCCGCGTGCGGGCACACGAAGGAGCACTGGTTGCACTGAATGCACTTGTCTGCGTTCCACTTGGGGATCTTGACGGCAACGCCTCTCTTTTCGTACTGCGTCGTACCCGTCGGAACGGAGCCGTCCGCATTGAACTGCGAAGAGGGGAGTTTGTCGCCTTCGAGAACGAGGATCGGATGAACGGTGTTTTTATAATATTCGTCGCCGTGCACTTCCATCATCGGAGCGCCGTCGGTCGTATTCGCCCAGGAAGCGGGGTAATCGATCTTCACGAGGTTGGCTTCCGCCGAATCGATGGCTGCGTAGTTCATCTGTACAACGGCGTCGCCCTTTTTCGCAAAGGACTTGTACGCCATTTTCTTCATAAAGTCGCGCGCGTCGGCATAGGGCATGATGTCTTCGTTGATGAGGAAGAACGCCGACTGCAAAATGGTGTTCGTTCTGCCGCCGAGGCCGAGTTTGCCCGCGATGGAGATCGCGTCGATGACGTAAAGTTCGGCGTGTTTCTTGGCGAGGGCGTTCTTGACTTTCGCGGGGAGGTTTTTATCGAGATCTTCCACCGTCGTCCACGCCGCGTTCAGAAGGAACTTGCCGCCTTCTTTCAGATCGCTCACCATGTCGTAACGGGTGACGTAAGAGGGGTTATGGCAGGCGATGAAGTCCGCCGCGTCGATGAGATAGGAAGACTGAATGGGGGTCTTGCCGAATCTCAGATGCGAAACGGTGATGCCGCCGCTCTTCTTGGAATCGTAGAAGAAATATCCCTGCGCGTACATATCGGTGTGATCGCCGATGATCTTGATGGAGTTTTTGTTCGCGCCGACCGTGCCGTCCGAGCCGAGACCGTAGAACTTACAGCTGATCGTGCCCGCGGGCGCGGCGTTGTACTGTTCGGAGAAGTCGAGCGACGTGTGGGTGAGATCGTCGTAAATACCCACGGTGAAGTGGTTTTTGGGTTCTTTCTGTTCGAGGTTCTTGTAAACCGCGTAGATCATCGAGGGGTTGAACTCTTTGGAGCCGAGGCCGTATCTGCCGCCCACCACCTTGATGTTCGTCATGCCCTTTTCGAGCAGAGCGGAGCATACGTCGAGGTACAGCGGTTCGCCCAGCGAGCCGGGTTCCTTCGTCCTGTCGAGCACCGCGAGTTTTTTCACGGTCTTGGGCAGCGCCGCGACGAACGCGTCCACGGCGAACGGGCGGTACAGCCTTACTTTCAGCACGCCGACCTTATGCCCTTCCTTGTTCATTCTGTTAATGGTTTCTTCGATGGCTTCCGCGCCGCTGCCCATGATGACGGCAACGTTTTCCGCGTCGGGCGCGCCCACGTAATCGAAGAGGTGATATTTTCTGCCCGTCAGGGCGGCGACCTTGTCCATCATCTCCTGCACGATGGCGGGGGTGGCTTCGTAATACTTGTTCGCCGTTTCGCGGTTCTGGAAGTAGATGTCCGCATTCTGCGCCGTGCCTTTCTGGATCGGATGTTCGGGGTTGAGCGCGCGTGCGCGGAAATCTTCGATGTCCTTCATGTCGACGAGGGATTTCATTTCGTCGTAATCGATGACGTCGATCTTGCTCACTTCATGGCTGGTACGGAACCCGTCGAAGAAGTGCAAAAACGGCACTTTCGCTTTCAGCGTGGAAAGGTGCGCGACGAGCGCGAGGTCCATAACTTCCTGTACGGAGTTGCTGGCGAGCATCGCAAAGCCCGTCTGACGGCACGCCATCACGTCGGAATGGTCGCCGAAAATATTGAGCGCGTGCGCCGCCAAAGCTCTCGCGCTGACGTGGAAGACCGTCGGGAGCAGTTCGCCCGAGATCTTGTACATATTCGGAATCATCAAAAGTAAGCCCTGGCTGGCGGTATACGTGGTCGTAAGAGCGCCCGCGCAAAGCGAACCGTGAACGGCGCCTGCCGCGCCCGCTTCGGACTGCATCTCCGCAAGGCGGAGTTTCTGGCCGAACATATTGACTCTGCCGGCAGCCGACCATTCGTCCGCGACTTCCGCCATAGGCGAAGAAGGCGTGATCGGATAAATAGCCGCCACTTCGGAAAACGCGTAAGCTACGTGGCTCGCGGCGGTATTTCCGTCGATGGTCATTTTCTTGCTCATAAATTTGCCTCCAAAAATAAATAAATTTGTGACTTTAACCCTGCAATAACGTGTAAAGCACCTATATTATATATTTAAAAAAGAAAATAGTCAATTGAAATCAAAAAATTGCGGCAAAATATTCCCGCGCCCGAAAAATACGCGTAAAATCGGCGGGAAAGATCGCATAAAACAGGCTTCTTTCGGCTTTTTAGCGAAAAATAATTGTGTATTTCGCCTTAATATGGTAAAATATGCAGGTATGAGTTTTATGGAAATCAAGGACGTGAAATTCCGTTATCCGCAGTCCGACAGGGACGCGCTTGACGGCGTTTCGCTCCGTATCGAAAAAGGCGAATACGTTTCGGTAATCGGGCATAACGGCAGCGGAAAGAGCACGCTGGCGCGGCTGATGAACGGGCTCTTGCTGCCCTCGGCGGGGGAGATCGTCGTAGACGGTTTTTCCACGGCGGAAAAGCAGAATCTGTTTGAAATCCGCAAGCGCGTGGGCGTGGTGTTCCAGAATCCCGATAACCAGCTGGTCGCGTCCATCGTGGAGGACGACATCGCGTTCGGGCCGGAAAACCTCGGCGTGCCTCGCAAGGAAATCGGCGAGCGCATCGACTTTGCGCTCAAAGCCGTGGGCATGGAAGAATACCGCAAGGCAACGCCCACGCGCCTTTCCGGCGGGCAGAAACAGAGAATCGCCATCGCGGGGGTTCTGGCAATCCGCCCCGAAATGCTGGTGCTCGACGAGTCCACCGCCATGCTCGATCCCAAAGGGCGCAAGGAAGTTACTTCCGTCGTGGAAAAGCTGAACCGCGAAAACGGCATGACGGTGCTCACCATCACGCATTATATGGACGAGGTGTGCCGCGCGGACAGAGTCATCGTCTTAAGCGACGGAAAGATCGTCATGGAAGGTACGCCCGAAGAAATTTTTTCGCGGGAAGAAGAATTGAGAAAATACGAACTCGACGTGCCCGTGCCCACCTATATCGCGGACAGGCTCCGCGAGGGCGGCATGGAACTCGGGAAAATTTACGATAAAGAACGGTTAGGTGCGGAGCTATGCGGATTGTTGCGGAAAATTTAAGCCATGTATATTCGCCGAAGTCGAAATTCGCCGTCGCCGCTTTGCACGACGTTTCCCTGACCGTCGAAGAAGGGGAGTTTTTCGGGATCATCGGGCACACGGGTAGCGGAAAGTCCACGTTCGTACAGCATTTAAACGGGCTGATCAAGGCGGATAAAGGCACAAAGACGCTGCGCGTGGGAGAATTCGATCTGCTCGATAAAAAATGCGATTTCAAAAAACTTCGTTCGCGCATCGGCATGGTTTTTCAGTATCCCGAATACCAGCTTTTTGCCGATACCGTCGAATTAGACGTCGCTTTCGGACTGAAAAACTTCCGTCCCGAATGTAGCGAAAACGAAGTGAAATCGCTCGTGCGCGACGCGCTGGAAACGGTGGGGCTCGACTATGCGGAGGTCAAGGACAAATCGCCGTTTGATCTATCCGGCGGACAAAAGCGCCGCGTGGCGATCGCGGGCGTTATCGTCACCAAGCCGGAGATCCTCGTGCTGGACGAACCCGTCGCGGGACTCGATCCCAAGGGCAAGCGGGAATTTTTCGACTTACTTCATAAACTGCATAAAAGTTTTGTAAAGACCGTCATCATCATATCGCACGACATGGACAACGTTGCGGAAAACTGTTCCCGCGTGGCGGTGTTCGACGGCGGAAAGATCGTCGCCGTGGCTACGCCGAAGGAGCTGTTTTGCAATACGC
>CALVXL010000063.1 GCA_944369635.1 uncultured Clostridia bacterium | reverse complement strand
CGCCATTCGCTTTTCATGATATTGCACTCGCTGTCTTTTGACGCTTGTAAACGCATATTTCGTTCATATATCCGAAACGCCCGACTTCAATCATTTTGCCATTTTCTTCGTCGCATACGAACGTAGATACCGTCATATATTTCGGAGAATGTGCGAACAGATTTATTTCGTCGCATTTAATCCACTCGGATCCGCGGTAAAAGTCGTATTGCATTTCTTTTATATTCGGAACGGCGAATCCGTGCGTTTTCAAAAACTCGTATAATTTGCGTTTTCCCTGATACTTAATCATTGCGTTTTCTCCTGTTTTACATGTACGCGCGCCTGCGCGTAGGGGAAAGGTTAAGCGCTTTTACGGCGCGGATCTTGCGCAAGCCAACAATAATACGCCACTTCGTCGAGGTTGAACCCGATGCACTCGCCGTTATCATCGAAGAGGAAAAGGCGGGAGAGTATATGCGCCGCACCCTCATGAAAGGCAACTGCGTGAAGATTTTCCGGATCTTCCATGCCCTCCGCGTACTCCCGTTCATTGAGGGCGTTTCTTTTTGCGGAAGTTACCGCCGAAAAACAGCGGGCGAGTTCCGCTTTTTCTTTTTTTAACTGTTCGAGCTCCGCGTTTTTAGCGGCAAGCTCGTTTTTCATCTGCTCTTTTGTCATTTTTGATTTTCCTTTTGCAAAATCTAAAAATTTTAGATTTTTATTAAATTATAATCTAAAAAAAAGAAAATGTCAAGACATAAATCTAAATTTATTAGATAATAATAAAAAAAGGTGATAAACGTGTTAAAAATTAAATTTTTAAGAGAAGAAGCAGGAATGACGCAAAAAGAAATGGCGTTAAAATTAAATACTTCCAACAAAAATATATGGGCTTATGAAAACGGGAACGCTGAGCCTAATATCGATATGCTTAAAAAAATCGCAGATTTATTTAACGTCTCGATAGATTATCTTGTCGAAAGAGTAGACGATTTCGGAAATGTTAAAAAATCTAACGTTGAAATAGATAAAACGACAAAAGAATTATTAAAAATTCTTTCGATGTTTAACGAACGGCAAAAAGAAAGAGTGCTTGCGTATGCCGAGGGTGTTCTTGAATCAGAAAAAGAATATCGGCGGACAAAATAAAAAAGCTCCGAATTTTTTCGGAGCTTTGTAATTAGAAAAGGTCGGAATGTGTTCCGGTGCGAAATAAAAATAAGAGGAGTTCGTCTTCTTCGATGCGATAAATAAGTAGCCAATCCGGGGCAACGTGACATTCCCGAAAGCCGGTGTAATTTCCTGTTAAAAAATGATCCTTGTATGTTTCGGCAAGAGATTCGCCGCTTGCTAAAATGTCGATTACTTTTTGTAATTTTGAGATGTTTTGATTTCGTTTTAATGCGAGCTTCAAGTCTTTTTTAAAACGATTTGACGGAACGATTTTATACATCGTTTTCGACCTCGGCTAAAACTTCGGCAAACGAATTATACTTTTTATATTTTTCAGGGTGTTTTTTCATTTCGTAAAATTCGTTCATCGCGGCGATCGTTTCCGCATTCGGTTTTTCGAGATGCAAATCAAACGGGATTCCCTGTTCGCGGACGACCTGCTTTAAAAACATAGTAATTGCCGTGGTCATCGAAATACCAAACTCGTCGAGAACGGATTCCGCATTGTTTTTTAAAGTTTTGTCTACGCGGATATTAAGATTATTAAATTCATTCATGATATCACCTCCGATTCTATTTTAATTTATTTTATGCTGCTTGTCAATACTTTGTGTAATTTTTTCGTAAATTATGCGCATGTTTTTAATATATATTACAAAAAATATGTAAATTTCGTTATAATAATACTCCAAAATTTTTTTAAGGAGTAAAGATTATGACGGATTTCATTTTAGAACAGGCATACTATGCTTTACATGCTGTCGAAAAGTTGATCGGCTATATCGAAGACGAAAACGGGCGATATGAATACAATCGTTCACAGTTTCAATTATTGTCGTTTCAGCCGAATAGACAGTCTGTCGAGGCGGAGGAGCTAAAAAGAAAAAAGGAGGAACACAAAAGCGAGGGTGCAATAAAACGGGTCATAAACAAAAAATCGGCAGTAACTGAAACGAAAAAGGAGGATCAAGAGTTGATACGTTTTAGTGACTGCACCGTCAGACGGCGGAAAAACGGGTTATATGAAATTCGCTACCGACGCGGCGGCATGGAAAAAACGTGGTCGAGCATGAAATTAAAGACTGCGAAAAAAAAGTGTTTAGAATGGCTGCACGCCGAGAACCGCCAGCGGCGCGAGCTCGTCGAAGAGGGCTTGCCGCCTGAAACGGTGATTTTCGGCACGTTTGCCGATAATTACATGCAGAATGTAAAAAGACGCATGGTAAAGCCGGAAACGTTTTTCAGTTACATAAACACTTACAAAAATTATATCGTTCCCAATTTCGGCAAAATGCCGTTATTAAAAATAAAGTCGGTATATGTTCAGAACGTTCTTAACGCGATCAACGACAAATATCCGCGGAAGTGCGAGGACGTGAAAGTTTTGCTGAACGCGATTTTTACTTATGCGGTAAATAACGGTGAAATCAAAATAAACCCGATCAAGGCTGTTTATATTCCGAAACACGAACGAAAAAACGGCAACGCGCTTACCAAAGAGGAAGAAGCGGAGCTGCTGAAAGTCATCAAAGGGAGAAAAATAGAACTCATATACGTTTTGGCGCTTTATACCGGGGCAAGGGCTTGCGAATTAAATACTGCGGTTTTTGACGTGGATAAAAACACGATCACTTATAAAAACGGGAAATTGAAAAGCTATCAGAAAGAGAAATTTCGCACGATACCGATATTTCCAAAATTAAAACCTTACGTGCCGAGGCTGCTTTCGGAAGAATGGCGGACAAGTGTGGATCGCGTTTCCCATACGCTGCGGGAGCTGCTCCCGAACACGCAGCACACGTTTAAAGACCTCCGGCATACTTTCACCACGCGGGCGCGCGAGTGCGGAATCGATAACGAAGTTGTAAGTTTATGGACCGGGCACAGTTTGGGCAACATAACGGCGCGCGTTTACACGCATTTTTCGCCGGAATTTATGCAGCGCGAGGCGGAAAAGTTGAGGTATTGACTGACGAAACGCAAAATGAAAAAACCCCATTTAAACCCCGCAAAATTTAAAAAAACACGACTTTTGCGGATTTTTGACAAAGAAAAAAGCACCTTTCTAACGATTTTTCGTTAAAAAGGTGCGGATTTGGTAGCCTCATGGGGAATCGAACCCCAGTTTCCGCCGTGAGAGGGCGGCGTCTTAACCGCTTGACCATGAGGCCTTGTTTTTTCAGCTTTCTCAGTATATCACATTTTTTTTCGTTTGGCAATAATTTTATTTCAAAAAATTAAAATGCTTTCCGCAAATCTCCGATTCTTTTCGGATTTGAAAACGTCCCCCGTTTATTTTATGCAAAACCGAAAATTTCCGTCGGCAAAGCGGGAAGGGGACGAAGCAAACTAATAAAAAAATAAAAAAACCCGCCGTTGCCGACGGAAAGAAAATAATAACCCCGTTTATAAAAAACAGGCGAATGCCACGCTCGTTGCCTCTGACCTCCTTAATGAAAAGGCTCTGCATATCAACGTAGACCAAAATGGCTTCTTATCGTTATTTGTGGAGCAATTCTTCTTCCCAATCGCACAGGGCAGGCTTAATTACAAATACAGTATACACCAATTTGCAAAAGAAATGCAAGGATTTTATAAGGCGTTTATAAATTTTTCAGAAACGGGAAAAAATCCACGCCGTGCACGCCGGGGATATTTTGTTTCATGCTGTAAGCGATACATTCGGAAACGAAATCTCCGGCTTTTTTTACGGCGTTTTCGTATTTTTCGCCTTTCAGTGCGTAGCCTAAAAAGACCGAAGCAAAAAGATCGCCCGTGCCCGAATAAGCTTTAGCTCGGTAACGGCATTCGATTACAAATCGCCCGCTTTCCAGCGCGCATACGTTAAACAGTCGGTTTTGAAATTTTACGCCCGTTACGATGACGTTTTTCGCACCATTCTTTTGCAGTTTTTCCGCAAGATCGGATATTTTATCCGTAAGCGTTTCGGCATTTTCGGTGCAGAGGATCGAGTTGAAATCTTCTCCGCACAAAAGACAGCATTCCGTAAGGTTAGGCGTTAAAAAATCGGCTTTCGGAAGTACTTCACGGTAAGCTTGGATGAAGCTCGTATCAAAACATTTGTAAAGTTCGCCGTCGTCGCCGAGGACGGGATCAAAAAGAAATTTCGCGCCGTATTCTTCCGCCAGTGCCGCCGCCTTTTGCGGCATGATTTTCGACGGCGTGAAACCTAAATAGACGCAATCCGTTTTTTCACCGATCTTTCGCCATTCGTTTACAAAATTTTCGAAATGCCCGGTGCAGTCGACCATATAATAGCTTTCGTAAGCCGTCTGGTTGGAAAGGATGGCGGTGGGAAAAGGATGCGTTTCGTGTTTCAGCGCGGACAGGACGGGTATTGCGGCGGTCAGCGAGCAGTTTCCGAACCCCGACAGGTCGTTAATGAGTGTAATTTTCATGCGTATCGTCCTCCGTATCGTGGGGAGTATTGTTTTTTCGAATGGGAGTAAAAAGCAGATTGTCCGTAAGCGTTCTGAGCGCGTGAACACGGGAAAGCACAAAAGTGAGAAGATATGCGGCCGTTACGCTGATCGCGCCTTGGATGCAATCGCTGGGGACGTCGGTAAAGCCGGTAATCAGACTTTTGTTCAGCGCGGCGTTAGTCAGAAAGTAACCGAAAATCATTTCGAGTGCGGCGACGATAAAACCTATGATCAGTGCGGCGTGTCGGTTTAGGCCGACCTTAACGAGCGATTTTGCAATTACTCCCGCGAGGAAACCTTCCAGCCCTTTTACAACGAGTGTGAACGGAGCGTAAACGGTAAAGCCGAGCAGAATATCGCCCAGCATAGAACCGATTCCGCCGGAGATCATGGCGAATAACGGACCGAACAAAGCCGCGCCGAGCATAATGAACGTATCGCCGAGATTGGTATAACCCAAACCGTTCGGAACGCTCAGATACATCGTCGTGACCATGATCAGCGCCGTGAATACCGCCAGGAAGGCAATGCGTTTTGCAGTGAAATAAGCTTTCATAAAAAACCTCCCGAAGCGGTAACCTCGGGAGAAAAAAGTCTGCGTCAAAACTTCCGCGCGGACAGCGCGGAATGAAAAGCAGATAACTTTCCCATTCAGACTGTAAACTGGCGGTTGCGGGATCTCACCGCAATCGGCTGTTGGGGCTGTCGGACTCGTTCTTTTTTTAAGACATTACCGCCGGTCGGGAATTTCACCCTGCCCAAAGTTACCGTATTGAATTTGCATTTATCATACGCCGCAAAGGCGGGTTTGTCAACCGTTTTGCGGCATTTTTATTGAAAAGAGGAAAGCGCCGAAGTGTTTTTCAGAATACGTCTTTGAAAATTTCCAGTTTGCTTTTTTTCAGCACGCTGCGGATCGCCTTTGTCGTAAGAGCGGGAAAAAGACGGTAGAAAAAATTCATTGCACGGGCATCCGCGCCCGTTACGATACAGGTTTTCTTACGCTTTATTTTTCGGATGATCCGTTTTACCGCTTTGTCGGCGGGGGTGGTTACGGCGTCGAGAATCTTGCTTTTGCTCGCGTGTAACTGGTGGGAAAAGATATCCGTTTTGGTAAATCCGGGATAGACGCCCGCCACGTAAATTTTGCCTTTGTAGTCCATCGCAAGGCATTCCGTAAAGCTTTTCAAGGCCGATTTCGATGCGGAATAGAGCGCTGTGCCCACAACGGGCGCGAGGGCTGCAGAACTCGAAACGTTGACGATCGCGGGGGAAGGAGATTTTTCCAGAAGCGGCAAAAGCGATTTGAACGAATAAAAACAGGACAGATAGTTGGTGGAAAGGATATTTTCCGCGTCTTCCGCGCTGTGGTTTTCCGCTTTGGAGAAGGGTAGTAAAAATCCCGCGTTGTTGACGAGCATGTCGGGCATGAAGTTTTCCGCTTCCAGCTGTTTTTTGAACGCTTCCCAATTTTCCCTTTTGCTCACGTCAAAGAGGGCGTAGCGGAATTTGTCGGGGTCCGGCAGAGAATTTTTCAGCTCCTTTAACCTTTCTTCGTTTCTGCCTATGCCGTATACTTCGCACTTAAATTGCGTTGCCAGCCGTTTGACGATTTCGCGGCCGATGCCGCTCGAAGCGCCGCTGACGATCACGCGCTTTTCTTTCAGTAAATATCCCATATGTTTTATGATAGCATACCGCGTTCGAAATTGCAAATATAAAGTCGGTTTTCCTTGAAAAAACGCCGCGCTTGTGATACAATAAAAAAACGGAGAAAGAAAATGAGCGAAAGAATCAGCGTGGAAGACATACTTAATAAATTGAACCCCGAACAGCGCGCTCCGGTGGAAGACACCGAAGGCGCGGTACTTGTCATAGCGGGGGCGGGCAGCGGCAAAACGCGCGTTCTGACCAGCCGTATCGCCTATCTTGTGCTGCAAAAGGGCGTATTGCCCGCCAACATTATGGCAATAACCTTTACGAACAAGGCCGCGAACGAGATGAAAGAGCGGCTTGCCCGTATTATCGGCGACGTGGGCAGAATGTGGGTTTCCACCATTCACAGCATGTGCGTAAAGATCCTGCGGCAGGATATCGGGCGGCTGGACAGCCGCTATAACGGCAATTTCACCATTTACGACGATACCGACAAAGAGCGCGTGATCAAGCGCATCTGCAATGAACGCGGGCATGACGACGAATTTGCAAAGAAAGTGAAATTTCATATCGGCGCGGCGAAAAACAAGGCTCAAACGCCCGAAGAATATGAGAAGGAAAATCTCGGCGTAAGGTATATAGAGGAGATCTGCCGCGTTTTTTCCGCGTATGAAGATACTCTTCTTAAATCGAATTCGCTGGATTTTGACGATTTGCTCGTCAAGACCTATCAGCTGCTCGCATACGATAAGGACAGTCTCGATTATTATTCTTCGCGGTTTCAGTATATTCACGTGGACGAATTTCAGGACACCAACAAGGTGCAGTTCATGATCATCGAACTGCTCGCTTCGAAACACGGGAATTTATTTGCCGTAGGGGACGACGATCAGAGTATTTACGGCTGGCGGGGGGCGGAAATCAAAAACATACTCGATTTTGAACGCCATTTTCCCGGCGCGAAAAAATACAAGCTGGAACGCAACTACCGTTCCACCAAAAAGATATTACAGCTTGCCAACGCGGTGATTGCGAACAATACCGAACGCAACGATAAAAAACTCTGGACGGAAAACGAAGAGGGCGCTGGCGTGGAATTTTTTGCCGCGCTCGACGAAAACGACGAAGCGGCTTATGCGGCGATGAACATCAAAAAGATGATGTTGCAAGACCCGCAGCTGAAAGCGAAAGATTTTGCCGTGCTTATCCGCGTGAACGCCATTTCCCGCGCGTTCGAGCAGGAGTTCAACAAATACGGCATTCCGTACAGGATGTACGGAGGGTTCAAGTTCTTCGAACGAAAGGAGATCAAGGATTGCCTTGCATATCTCAAACTTCTCAACAACCCGCTCGACGACGAGGCGCTCATCCGCATCATCAATACGCCCAAGCGCGGGATCGGCGGCAAGAGCATAGACGCCTTGCAGGCGTATGCGAAGTATTATGATCTGAGTATGTTCGACGCGGTGTGCGACGTGGATAAAATCGAAATGCCCGCGGGCGCGAAAGCGAAGATCAACGATTTTAAAAATCTTATCGTTTCGCTCATCGTCGATAAGGAAACGTGTTCGCTCCCCGAGCTTACGGAAAAGATGATCGAAAAGACGGGATACAAGACGCTCTTTTTGGAAGACACGGAAGAAAATCTCAACAAGAAGATGAATATCGACGAATTCCAGAACTCTATTTTGGAATTTTCCAAGCTGAATGCGGGGGCAGTGCTTTCCGATTATCTCAATTCCGTCACGCTGTCCGCCGATTCGGACAACATTGCGGAAGACGACGCCGTCAGCATCGCCACGGTACACGCCGTAAAGGGACTGGAATTCGGCGTGGTGTTCGTGTGCGGTCTGGAAGAAAGCGTCTTTCCGATCTCCCGCGCGGTATCTTCTTCCGAAGAAATGGAGGAAGAGCGCCGCCTGATGTACGTGGCGGTTACCCGTGCGCGCAAAAAGCTTTTTGTATCTTATTCGAGAAGCCGTTTTCTTTACGGCAACAGAGAGCGCATGATCCCTTCGCGTTTCTTAAAGGAAATGCAGCCCGTACTGGATTTGCCTCAGTTTCGGGAGCAGCCGAAAAAGCCCGATTTTGCCAAAGCGTATTACGATAAGAGCGACGATTTGGGGTACAGCGCAAAAAACGGCACGGGATTTTCTTCGGGCTATGCGGAAAATTACATCAAAAAGATGCAGGGCCTGCAAAAGAAAGCGCAAAGCGCTGCGGGCTACAAGACGGGCGACAAGGTGCGCCACGTCAAATTCGGCGAAGGCATCGTCATTCAGGTCAAGGGTACGGAGGGAAACCTCATCGTGGACGTCGCATTCAAAAGCGTGGGAATAAAATCGCTTGCGGCGAAGTTTGCCCCGATGGAAAAAATTTAAACGGGAGAAATGTTTATGGACAGAATGGAAGAGCTTGTAAAAACGCTCAACCGTTACGCTTACGAATATTACGTTTTAGATAATCCTACCGTTTCGGATAAGGAGTACGACAAACTTTACGACGAGCTGGTCAAACTGGAAAAGGAGCAGGGGCGCACGCTCTTCGATTCTCCGACCAAGCGCGTCGGGGGCGAGCCGATCGCGGCTTTTAACAAGCACGAGCATATCCGCAGACTGTACAGTCTGGATAAAGCGCTCACCGAAGAGGAGCTTTACGCTTTCGAGGATCGCATTCACAAAATCGATCCGCGTCCCGTGGAATATACCGTGGAATATAAATTCGACGGGCTGACCATCTGTTTGACGTATGAAAACGGCAAATTCGTCGGCGCGGCGACGCGTGGCAACGGCGTTACGGGCGAGGACGTTACGGCGCAGGTGCTCACCATAAAAAGTTTTCCGCTGACCATCGGTTATACGGGGACGATCGAGGTGCAGGGCGAAGCTGTCATGCGCCTTTCCGCCCTCGCGGAATACAACAAGACGGCGGCGGAACCGCTTAAAAACGCGCGCAACGCCGTGGCGGGGGCGATCAGAAACCTCGATCCGAAAGTGACGGCTTCCCGCAAGCTCGACATCATGTTTTACAATGTCAACTATATGTCGGAAGGCGCGCTTTCCTCGCAGACGGAATGCGTGGAATTTTTAAAGAAAAACGGGTTCAAAGTGCATCCGTTTTTGCGGGTGTGCAAAGACATGGAGGCGGTAATCTCCGCCATCAGGGAAGTGGACGACACCCGCCGCGATATGGATATTTTGACCGACGGCGCGGTCGTCAAGGTTAACGATTTTTCCGTGCGAGAGGAGCTCGGCGCTACCGATAAATTCCCGCGCTGGGCGATTGCGTTCAAATTTGAGGCGGAAGAAGTCACTACGCTTTTGAAGGGCGTTACGTGGCAGGTCGGGCGCACGGGCAAACTCACGCCGCTCGCCCTTCTGGAACCCGTGGAACTTGCGGGGGCAACGGTCAAAAAAGCCACTTTGAATAACTGCGGGGATATCCGACGCAAAAACATCAAAATAGGCGCGCGCGTGCTGGTGCGCCGCAGTAACGAAGTGATTCCCGAAATCCTCGGCGCGACGGAAATTACAAAAGATTGCCGCGACGTGCCCGTTCCCGAAACCTGCCCGTCCTGCGGCAGCAAGGTAAAGGAAGTGGGGGCAAACCTCTTCTGCCCGAACCGCAAGTGCCGCGACAGAGTGATCTATTCCGTGACGAATTTTTGCAGTAAGGACGGCGTCAACGTGGAAGGATTTTCCGAAATGACGGCGGCGCAGCTTTACGACGCGGGAATGC
>CALVXL010000062.1 GCA_944369635.1 uncultured Clostridia bacterium | reverse complement strand
TTTTGCGTAATTAATGCAAAAATCAAACTAACTTTTATAATTGCTTACCCGCTTTTCTATAGAAAAAAAGAATCCGAAAGAAATCGGATTCTTTTTTTACCTATTCTCTAAAATTTACTTTCTGCTCAACTTTGAAAATTTACACCAAACCAAAAACCGCACCTATTTTAAGATATTTCCTATTTTATCACCCAAAAATAGCGTTCTGTTTTGTTACTACCGTATGTATGGTTGATTTGCTCGACATAAACGCTTTTGCCGTTTGCCGCACCGTCGCTTCGTGTTCCACGATATAACGGGCTTCTTCTAAAATGCGTTCTTTTATATATTCGCGCATTACTTCGCACCCCCTTTTAATGGTAAAGCTTATGCGCGTTTTCGACACATTATGACGTTTTTTTCCGATTGTTCTCTTTTTTTAAAATACAGATATTCTCTATAATCAAATTTCGTTCAGCCGATCAGTTTATTGTAAAGATCTTCCCCTTTTCCGTTTAAGAAGAAAAGGCCGATAAGTACATATAAAACGGCAAGCACCATCATGACGGCAAGCGCGGCAATCGGCATTACGCTGAGCAAAAACCATCCCGAAACGCCGACAACGACAAACGCCGCAAAATTTACCAACATGGTAAAAATACCCGACTTTCCCCTCTTGACGGGAATAGTTTCGTTTTCCCATTCCAGCATGGGAAATTTCAGATTGAACAAGAGCCCGAAAATACCGCAGGCGGTGGACAACAACGCGCCGCAGATCACGGCAAAAGCGATATAGCCGGCCCCGACGCCGAGAAGAATCCCGTATATCAACGTGATCACCATGCCGGGCAACGTTTCGATTACGGTATTCACCAGAAGCTTTGCGGTCAATACCGTGCGGACGGAAAGCGGCGCGCTGCGCAGAATCCAGAAGTTTTTCCCTTCCATGGAGATGGCGCAAAAAGTTGTGGGTATCGTCGAAAACACGCTGACGAGCGTCAGGCAAAACGCCCCGAAATATCCTTGATTTTGAAAGAGCGTGCGTATCGCGCCGAAATCGGTTTCCGATGAAAGCAGAATGATGACGGGAAATACGATCATCATGACGGGCGCGCAGATCGTGTTCATCGCGTAGACGGGACAGCCGAACAGCCGTTTAATCTCCTTGACGAACACGGCTTTTAATTTGCTTGCCGTCTTCTGTTCTTTGAATTGATACTTCGAAGTCGCTTTGTGCGACAAAATAAGCGTGTTTATCTTCGTAAAAAACTTTCCGATAAACAGGCACGGCAAGACGAACAACGCCGCAGAAACCGCAGAATAAGCCGCAGCAACCCAGAATTTTTCAAAAAGTACGGCAACAAAGGAAAACACCGCCGCCATTGCCGCCAATTCCTCGCCCGAGCCTTTCCCCTGCGGCAAAAGATACGGGACAATAACAGCCGCAACGACGATGACGAGGAAAAATACGGTCTGCATTGCCGCCTTATGTTTCATTCTGGCAGTGGCGATCGCCAAAAGCGTGCCGAAGAATACCGCCAGAAAAGTGGGAAACAAGGGTGCGAAGAAAAGCAAAAGTACGATCGCGCCATGCGTTGCGGGAGAAAATCCGAGGTACGCCGCGCCGAATATCCAAAACGGAACCATGATCGCCACCGTAGCGGCGAGATTGCTTAAATACAAAAACGCGATCTTCGATACGGCGATCTGCCACGTTTCGACGGGCAGACTGACCGTCATTTCATAGTCGCGGAACCCGAACACTTTGCCGTTTACGTTGGCAAGGGAAAAGACGAACAGAATAAAACTTGTAAGAAGGAACACAAGCCCCATGTAAAGTGATCCGGCATTCGCCACGGCTGCCTCCGCGAGTCCGAACGCGAAGAGCCACGCATATAGACAGGCAATCCCTTCAAAGAGCGCGAAGAGCGCCAGCACCGCGGCGATTGCCATGCCGAAACCGACCGCCTGCCCTTTCCGCTTTCCGTGCAGAAGTTTATTGATGCCGAAAGACCCCATAAACTGCATTTTCAGAAGTATGAAAAGTTTATTTTTCATTGTACAGCTCCAAAAAGGTTTCTTCCAGCGATTCGTTGCCGATCACTTCCTGCGTTACGCCGTTTGCAACGAGCTTGCCGCCCTTGATGATGGCGATTTTGTTGCAAAGTTTTTCCGCAACTTCCAAAACGTGCGTGGAAAAAAATATGGCGCCGCCCGAAGCGCAGATCTCCCGCATGATCTCCTTCATGGAATAAGTCGCCTTCGGATCCAGTCCGACGAACGGTTCGTCCATGACGAGAAGTTTCGGCTTATGTATCAGTGCGCCGATGATGACGAGTTTCTGCTTCATTCCGTGGGAATAAGAAGAGACGATATCGCCGAGATTATCCGTAAGCTCGAACGTGGCGGCGTATTTTTTAATAAGCTCGTTACGCTGTGCCTTTCCCACGCCGTAAATATCGGCGATAAAATTAAGATACTGTATACCCGTGAGCTGCGGATACAGATCGGGATTATCGGGTATGAACGCCATCACCTGCTTGCAGGCGAGCGGTTCGCGCTTTACGGAATGTCCGTCGACGAAAATATCCCCCTGTTCGAAAGACAGCACGCCGACCACCGCTTTGAGCGTGGTTGACTTTCCCGCGCCGTTATGCCCGATAAAACCGTAAATATCTCCCGCTTCCACTTCAAGCGTCAGATCGTCCACCGCTTTTTTCGTTCCGCCGTAAATTTTTGTAAAGTTTTTGATTTGCAAAACTGCCATAACTTTCCTGCCTTTTTATCAATAGCGATATAAATACGTTACCTGTCGTCAGCCCGATCATCACGATATATACCCACAGCATAAAGACCACGACGGCGGTCAGACTGCCGTACAAGTCGTTATACGAAGCAAAATAATGCAGATAGGCTGCGAACCCGATACTGCCGAGCACCGCAAACGCGAGCGTTACGAACGCGCCCAGCATGACGGCTTTCAGCTTATTTTTCAGCGGACAGATAAACATATCCAGCGTTATTATTATAGCATAAGCCGCCGAAATTACAAGAAAATTAAGTAAGATTTTTTCCGACACGGTATTCGCCGCGCCGAAAGACAAAAGCAAGCCAAGCTTTTTGCTGAGCAGAATCGCCACGCCCGCCAGTAAAAATACGAGGAATACGAGAAACATCACCAAAAATCCGAAAGCTTTGGTCAAGAGGGAGTTTTTTCTTCTCGACGCGCCGTAGATGAGATCCCCGTCTTTCAGCATATAGGAAAAGAGCCTCGAAGAAGAGTAAAGCGAAGTGACGATGAGAATAAAGGTAGCGCCTTTGGAAGCGTCGGTCGCCACGGATACGATGAGCGAAAGCCCTTCTCCGAGTTCCGACGGCATGTCGGACAGCAAAAAACTGACGTCCACACCGAAAAAATCGAACGCCATGACGGTGAGAAGAACGAGCGGAACGGCGGAAAGCAAAAAGAAAAACGCCCAACTGCCCGAAATTAGAATGAGGTTGCTTTCCTCCACCGTTTTCAATGCTTTTTTGATAAAAACAATAATGCGCTTCACAATCACAGTCTGCCTCTAATTCCCCGTTGTTATGTAAAATCCTGCTTTGCATTTTTTCCGCCACTTCGTTTATAGGGAATATTTTATCTTTTTATACGCAATGATCCTAAAAATATCGTTTGCGCGCAAAAATTTATACATAAAAAAACCCGCGCGGCCGCGCGGGTTTTTTGAAAGCTTTTCAAATCGGTTCGACATAAATTTTTTTGTAAATCTCTTCGTATTTATCTTTATAAAAGAGATTTGTGCCGCTGGTAGTGATTGCCGCCGTTCCCGCCGCAACCGAACAGCGCAGAAGCTCTTCCATATCCGCGCCCTTTTCGATCTGCACACAAGCGGAAGCGACCATGGAATCCCCCGCGCCCACCGTGGAATTAACCGCGACGTTCGCGCTCTTGCAATAATAGCTTTTGATCCCGTCGGTCAAAATAGCCCCCTCGCTGCCGAGCGAAACCATCACCATTTTTACGCCCTTATTTAACAATAAATAACAGGCTTTTAAGATATCATATTTGCTCGTAAGCGATTCGCCCGCAATGTTTTCCAGCTCGCGGAGATTCGGCTTAACAAGATATACGTTTTCTTTCAGCGCGTATTCGAGATTGTTTTTTTCCGTATCGACGATTTTTTTCACGCCGGACGGAATCACTTTCAAAACTTCCCCGTAAAACTGCGCCGAAACGCCTTTCGGTAAACTTCCGCTCATGACGGCGATGTTGCAATCCTTGGAGAGCATACGGACAAGCTCTATAAGCTCCTTTTGCTTTTCCTCGCTCACCTCGTCGCCTTTATCGTTGATCTCCGTCAGCATGGAGCGTTTGTCGATTATCTTATAATTGACGCGCACGCTGCCTTTGTTCCAGACAAATTTATGCGCCACGCCTTCCCTTTCGAGCGTTTGCTCGAACATCTTTCCGTTATTTTCGAACATGAACCCCGTTGCAAACGACTTTTCTTTCAGCCGCGCTACGCCCATGGCCACGTTCAGCGCCTTGCCCGAATACGTTTCCACTTTATTACTGATACGGTTGAGCATGCCGACGTTCAGATTATCCAGCTCGATCGTACAATCCATGCTCGGATTCGGGCATATTGTCAAAATCATCTTTCCTTCATAACCTCGTTAAATTATTTCTCCGCTTTCGCGTCTTTCACGATCTTTTCCTGCGTCGCATAAGGCACTTCTTCATAATGATCGAACTCGCTTTCAAAACGGCCGCGCCCCTGCGTCATGCTCCTTAAATCGGTGGCATACTTGCCCATTTCCGCCAAAGGCACTTCGGCGTTGATGACCTGCTTGCCCTCGATCAGGTCCATGCCGAGGATCCTGCCGCGGCGCTTGTTCATATCGCCTAAGATATCGCCCATATAGCTTTCCGGCACGATGACTTTTACTTTATAGATCGGCTCGAGCAGGACGGGTTGCGCGCGCAGGCACGCGTCGTCGTAAGCGAGTTTCGCCGCCGAGACAAACGCCACTTCCTTGGAATCGACGGGGTGATATTTTCCGTCGAAAAGCGTGCATTTGATATTCGTCATCGGATAACCCGCCAGAACGCCCTTCTTCACGGCTTCGCGCAAACCCTTTTCCACCGCGGGAATGAACTGCCGCGGCACCGCGCCGCCGACGACCGCGTCCACAAATTCGAACTCGCCGTCCGCCGCGCCCGGCTCGAAACGGATATTGACCACGCCAAACTGCCCCGCGCCGCCCGACTGTTTTTTATGTTTGCCTTCGGCTTCCGCCGTCCCGCGGATCGTCTCTTTATACGCGATCTTGGGTTCTCTCAGATCGACTTCGCAACCGAATTTCGCTTTCAGTTTCTTGCAAAGGACTTCGAGCTGGGACTCGCCCTGCCCGCGAATGACCATTTCGCCCGTTTCCTTATCCTTTTCCACTTTGAAGGTGAGATCTTCTTCCGCCAGCCTGTTGAGCCCCTGGAAGATCTTGTCTTCGTCGCCGCTCTTGCCCGCGTAAATCGCCATGGTGAGCACGGGTTTGGGGAATGCGATGGGCGGGAACACGACCTTCTTGTTTTCATCGCACAGTGTGTCGCCCGTATTGGTGGCGTTGAGCTTACTCACCGCGCCGATATCGCCCGCGCAAAGTTCTTCAACCGCTTCCTGTTTTTTCCCTTTCAGAAGATACAGCTGGTTGATTCGTTCCTTTTCGCCCGTGCGCATATTGAGCACCGTTACCCCGCTTTTCAGCGTGCCGGAAAATACCCTGAGCATATTGAGCTTGCCGACGAAGGGATCGACGGTCGTTTTGAACACCTGCGCCGCAAAAGGAGCGGACGCGTCGCACGCGACTTCGATCGCTTCTCCGCTTTCGTTTTCCGCGACCTGCGGAGGCACTTCATCAGGCGAAGGCATCAAATCGACGATCTCTTCCATCAGGTTGATGACGCCCATGTTCTGCGTGGCGGAACCGCCCATAACCGGAATACAGTCGCCCGCGGCGATACCGATTTTGATACCTGTGATGATGTCGTCGTTGGGAAGCGTGCCTTCGGTGAAATACTTATCCAAAAGCTCTTCGGAATTTTCCGCCGCGGCTTCGATAAGCCCGTTCTTGATCGCCTGCACCCTGCCCGTCATATCCGCGGGAATGGGAATGGAAACTCTGCCGCCCTTTGTGAATTCGTAAGCCTTGCTCGATATTATGGAAACGTAGCCTTTCATCTTGCCGCCGTCCATAATGGGCGCGTGCATCGTGGCGATGCGTTTACCGTATTTATCCCTGAACGCTTCCACCGTGGAAACGAAATTCGCATTTTCTTTATCGATACCGTTCACGAAAATAATGAGCGGTTTTTTATGACGCAGACAAAAGTCCACCATCTTTTCCGCGCCCACGCTGACGGAGCCGTTTGCGTCCGCCACGAGCACAACGCCCGTCGCCGCGCGCATCGCTTCCTCCGCCTCGCCCTCGAAATCGTAAAAGCCCGGCACGTCGATGATATTGATCTTGGTATCCCGCCATACAGTATATGCGACGGAAAGCGAAATCGAAATCTTCTTTGCAATCTCTTGCTCGTCATAGTCCATGACGGTATTGCCGTCCGTCGTTTTTCCCAGACGGTCGATCGACTTGCCGTTGAAAAGCATTGCTTCAGCAAGGGAGGTTTTACCCTCGCCGCTGTGCCCTACAATCGCTATGTTTCTGATGTTTCCTGCCTCGAATTTACTCATGTTGTCCCTTTCCTTATCTTGAATTCGGCGAAAAAATATTCCCCCGTTACTTTTCCCGCCTTTTCTATTATATAAGATATCCGAGCGATTTTCAATAGCAAATTTCAAATTTCTTCCTATTTTTAGGATTTTTTTTGAAAACTTTTAGTTACAAGCGTTTTTGAAGCATTTTTGCCGAAACGCAACCGCGCAAAAACTTAAAAAATCCCGTTTTCCTATTGCAATGCCGTATTTTTTATGATAATATAGTTACATAAAACAATGATTTAAGGAGTTGGAGATGATGAGAAAAAGCTGGAAACTTTTAGCGCTTATCGCGGATTTATCCGTTTTTGCGGCGCTTATGCTTGTTGCTTGCGACTCTCCTCGCAGTGAAAACGGGGACGACTACGTGCCGTCCGATAAGGACGCCAGCGCAGGTTTGGAATACGAACTGAGCGCGGACGAAACCTATTATACGCTGACTGGCTTGGGCGCGTGTCTGGATAAAGACATCGTTATTCCCACACAAATCAAAAATATCCCCGTCAAAGTAATTGCCAAAGAGGCGTTTTTGAAGTGCGAAGACATTGAAACGCTGTATGTCCCGCAATCTATCGTAAGAATCAACGATGCAGCATTTAAAAGTTGTAGCAACCTGACAAGGGTTATTATTGCAAACGGCGTTGAAAAAATACCGAACGACTGTTTTTCCGGATGTGACGCGCTTAAAAGTATATCCATTCCCGCCTCCGTAAAGGAAATCGGAGATTCCGCATTCAGCGAAACCGGCTTTGAAACATTCACCGTACCGGATACGGTAGAAAAAATCGGTACGTATCTTTTTTTTCGTTGCAGTTATTTAAAAAGCGTACAGTTTTCCTCCCGACTGGCGGAGCTTCCGTCAAACATATTCACTCAATGCCCTGCGCTGACCGAATTTACCGTCCCGGACGGGATCACAAAAATCGGGTCCAACGCTTTCTTCTCTTCCGGTTTGACTACGGTAACCATGGCGGACAGCGTAACGGAAATCGGTGAATACGCTTTTTGGCTCTGTGAAAATTTACGCAACGTAAAACTGAGTAAAAATCTCACGGAAATTCCCCAATATACATTTTCCGACTGCACGAATTTAACGGCAATCGAAATCCCCGATAATGTTACTTTTATAGGAAAATCCGCATTCTCCGACTGTGCAAATCTGACCGCAATCGAAATCCCCGATAAAGTTACTTCTATAGAAAACCGCGCCTTTTACAGTTGTAAAAATCTTAAAACCGTCAACATTCCGAAAAATACAACCCGCTTAGGCGATAGCGCTTTTGCTTCTTGCGATAATTTGCAAAGCGTTACATTCGCCGACGCAAACGGTTGGGAAGTTTGGAGTTTAAGCGGAACCTATCTGAAAAAATCGTTCACCGCCGACGAGCTGTCCGACACCGAAAATGCCGCCGCAACGCTGAGAGAATATTCCAACGAATGGAAAAAACGCGGATGACGGATACGGACAAATTTCAGGAAATTAAGGCGCGGTTTTTGCCGCGCCTTTTTCATGCTCAAAACGCGATTTCTTCCCTTAAATATATCACGGCTGACGAAATTTTTAACGCTTTTCGCTCAAAAAAATAAGACCGACTGCCCGTCGGTCTTTTATTTTGTTTAAAATTTTCGCATTTAACTTTTGACGTTATCCTTGATATAGAGTGCGCGCATGGCGTTCAAGATCGCCAGCACCGCCACCCCCACGTCCGCAAAGACCGCCAGCCAAAGACCTGTTACGCCGAGCGCGCTCAATACCAAAATGACCGCCTTGACCGCCAGTGCAAAAATAATGTTTTGCAAAACGATACGCATGGTTTTTTTCGCAATGCGCCGCGCAAGCGGAATGCCGCGCAGATCGTCGTGCATCAGAACGATGTCGGACGCCTCTATCGCGCTGTCGCTGCCGATGGCGCCCATCGAAATCCCCACGTCTGCGCGCATCAGAACGGGTGCGTCGTTGATGCCGTCCCCGACGAACGCAAGGGGTTTGCCGCTCTCCTTCATCAGCGATTCCACCGCGCCGACTTTATCGGCGGGAAGAAGTTCCGCACGGTATTTTTTTACGCCGACTTTTTCGGCGACGATTGCCGCGGTGCGACGATTGTCGCCCGTAAGCATTACCGTGTCGCACCCGTCTTTTTCAATATCGGACATCACGGCTTTGCTTTCGCTTTTGATCGTGTCGCCAATCTCTATCCAGCCGATAAACACGCCGTTATGCGCAACATAAACGATAGTGTTTTCGTCAGTAATTTCCTTGAAATTTATATTTTCTTCACGAAGCAGCTTCGCATTGCCGCAAACAACCCTTTCTCCTTTCTTTTCGGCAATCATTCCGCGCCCGGCGCGCTCGGTTACCACGTACCCTTTTTCCGCTTTTTTCCCATAGCGGCGCATAACGGAAAGCGCAATGGGATGAAGGGAATTTCCTTCGCAAACCGCCGCAAGCGCAAGGACTTTATCCGCATTTTCCGCGGGATAAATCCCCCTTACTTCAAACTTTCCTTCGGTAAGCGTACCCGTTTTATCAAATACGAATGTACCGACCGACGCGAGCTTTTCGAGATAAGCGCTACCCTTGACAAGAACGCCGTTTTTGGACGCCGCGCCGAGCCCGCCGAAAAAGCTCATAGGCACGCTGATGACCAGCGCGCACGGACAGCTGACAACGAGGAAGTTGAGCGCCCTGCCGCCCCATTCCGCCCAATCGCTTGTGATGAACGACGGAATCAGAAATAGCAAGAGCGCAAGCCCGACCACGACGGGAGTGTAATATTTTGCAAAGCGCGTGATAAAGTTTTCCGCCTTTGCTTTCTTGCCCGCGACGTTTTCGACAAGATCCAAAATTTTATTGACCGTGGAATCGTAAAACAATTTGTCGCACTTTATATACAACACGCCCGCAGTATTGATCGAGCCGCTGAGCACGCTGTCCCCGACGCGGCAGGCGCGGGGAACGGACTCGCCCGTAAGCGCGGAAGTATCCAGATAGCTTTCCCCCGAAACGATCGTTCCGTCCAGAGGAATGCGCTCGCCGGCCTTTACGACGATGGTATCCCCGATAACAACGTCTTCCGGAGATACTTCCCTTTCCTCCCCGTCTTGCACGATACGCGCTTTATCGGGCCGAATTTCCAAAAGCGACGAAATGGAATTTCTCGATCTGCCGACGGCATAGTCCTGAAACAATTCGCCAACCTGATAAAACAGCATGACCGCAACGGCTTCGAGATACTCGCCGATGACAAACGCGCCCACAGTGGCGATGAGCATTAAAAAGTTTTCGTCAAAAACCTGCCCGTGAGAAATATTCACCGCAGCGCGCCACACAACATCCCAGGCAATGACCGCGTAAACCGCAAGAAATATAAGAAGATACGCATAATCAGGCAATTGCAATGTTTTCCACAACACGATCGCCGCGGCGTAAAGCACTGCCGATACGATTATGCGGATTAACTTCGACTTTTGCTTTTCCATATCTCACAGACCTTTGAATACGCAATCCGGTTCTATTTTTTTCGCGGCGGACTCAATGCCTTTCACAATTTCGCCGTATTTTTCTTCATCGTAATCAATCGCCATTTTCATCGCCATAAAATTGACGTTCGCCTCGTTTACGCCGTCTATTTTATTGATCGCGCGTTCCAGTTTTGCCGCGCAGTTCGCGCAATCGAGATTTTCCACTCTGACCATTTTTTTCACTGTTTCGTCCTCCCTTTTATTCCCGTACATGATCGAGCGCCATGCGGTAGATCGAAGCCACATGATCGTCCGCCAGCGAATAATAAACTTCCTTTCCCTGCTTCCGAACTTTTACGAGTTTGGTCTGCCTCAGAATCCTGAGCTGATGCGAAATGGCAGACTTTGTCATATTCAGTAAGCTTGCGATATCGCAAACGCACATCTCGCTGACCGCAAGCCCCGAAAGAATGCGCGTCCGCGTGCTGTCCCCGAATACTTTGAAAAGTTCCGAAACTTCGTAAAGTTCATCGTCGTCCGCCATCGCCGCGGCGACCTTTTCCACCGTCCCGCCGTGCACGCATTCGCACGAACAAACTTCCGTTCCGTTTTTATCAAGCATTGTAACGCTCCTTTTTTGCAGCGGCAATGCCGCGGCAAGTGATTTACAAACGGTTGAACATTTATTCAACTGTTTGTATTATATTATATTGCATTGCGAATGTCAAATGTTTTTACTAAAAAACAAAAATTTTTAAAAAAAATATATATGGAGAATTTCTTCTTTGGAAATCCTATAAAACGGATAAAAAAGATTTTACGCATTTTAGAAAACAAATCGGACGGCGCGAAGTAAAAAGCAGAAAACTGCAAAGAAGCCGACTTTGCCTTTTCGCTCCGTATTTATAACGGGACAAAATACAAAAAAAATACGCGCCCAGCAAAGCTTTGCGGGGCGCGATAAATCAAAATTTTATATTGAATTTTCGTTTAGTCAGTTTTCCGTACCGACATTGGAAACGGCCATGCGGGCGCGTTCGCCGTATTTTGCGACATTGCTTTTATTTTTCATCCTGTTTTCCGCCTTTTCACGCGCGTGCTTTACCAAAACGGAAACGTCGTCAAATTCAATTTCCTCCACGTCGCCGATCTTTTTTAAAAATTCGCTTTCCGCAACGATCTTTACACGCTGACCCGCAGAATGAAGATAGCGGATCTTCCTGAGCCTGCCGTCCTGCTCCGCATCGTCTTCCGCTATGTATAAATTGACGCCCGTAAGATCGGTAACATATTTTCCGCCGAGATCGTAAACGCGCTTGATCAGCCTACGGGAAAGCATGATATCGTCCTTTTCCAAAGAGCCGTTAAAGCAAACGCGCTTTCCCTTGAGTATCCCGTCAACCCGCGGGCGACGCTTCATGTCTTCGAGAAATTCGTGCAGTAAAATGCCGCTCTGCGCCTTGCTCCTTTTTAATCCCTTGCGGTTATAGATCTGCGCCACGGAATACATATTCTTTATCCCGTTTTTATCGTTCGTTCCGAGGACGATCTCGTAATAATCGATAAGTTCTTCCACCGTTTTGCCGCTCAAAGCGCAAAGCTTTTGCAAAAGCATGAGCGTGGCAAAAGCATCGTCGTCCGATTTATGTTCGGCAAACTCGATACCGTATTTTTCGCCGAGACGACTGAGGCCTAAACCTTTATTCTCTTCGTCGATATATCCGGCGAGCATCTGCACGTCGAGATACCGATAGGTAATGACCGGCAATTTATAGCACTCGCAGGCGTTATTGAGATATCTGACGTCGTTGCCGACGGCAAATCCCACGCACAGCACGCCTTCAAACAGCGGGCGGATCTTCCGATATGCGGCGGGAAACCGCGGCGCACTGCGGAATTCTTCTTCACTGTATGCGAGTTTTATCCTGGCTTCCTCCCCGCTTTTTCCGAGCTTGAACTTCTTCGGCTTCGGATTGACGAGGATATCTTTTTTTTCGATAATATCAAAATCATTCGACAGACAATAGCCGAAACTGCATAAGCTGCCGTCCGTAGGATTGCCCGTACAGCTCTCGATATCGAACGATAATATTTTCATATCCTCACCCCAACTTTACTGATATTCAGTATATCATTTATTACGTTTTAAGTCAATAACTTTGCGTAATATCCGATATAGAAAGCTGAAATTATTCCGCCGCCGCAAAACGGACTCCGAGCGCATAAAAAATGCGGCGGAAGCAGAAAGCTTCCGCCGCATTTTTACAAAAAAACATCCGTTTTTACATGATATCAGACATCATCGTAACAAATTCCGTTACGTCCTCTACGCTGAGACCTTCGAGCAGCCGAGCCTGATTATAAAGCACCGCAACGTATTTTTTAAGTTTTTCCTTGTCCGTTTCAAAAAGCGTTTTCAGTTTTTCGGCAATAGGATGTTCGGCGTTGATCTCCAAAACCTTATCCGCATTGATCGCGTTGTTGGCGTTGGGCATGGAGTTGAGCACCTTTTCCATTTCGATGGAAATTTCGCCGCCGCTCGTAAGGCATGCGGGATAGGTCTTCATCTTAGAAGAAAGTTTCACGTCCTTGACCTTGCCTTTCAGCTCTTCTTTGAAAAATTCCAGAACGTCTTTATATTCCTTGCTCTTTTCTTCGAGCGCTTTCTTTTCTTCGTCGCTCTCGTCGCTGAAATCCGCGGCGGTAACCGACTTGAATTTCTTTTCTTCGTAGCTGTCCAAAATGCGCAGGACGAATTCGTCCACCGCGTCCTTCAGATACAAAATTTCGTATTTTTCCTTGACTTTTTCAACCTGCGGGAGCTTATCGATCTTATCGTACGTTTCGCCCGCCGCATAGTAAATTTCGTTTTGTCCGTCTTTCATCCTCTTGACGTATTCGCCGAGCGTAACGAGTTTCTTTTCTTCCGAAGAATAGAACATCAAAAGATCTTTGAGCAGATCTTTCTTCATGCCGAAATTATTGTAAACCCCGAATTTAAGGCTCAGCCCGAATTCCGTAAAGATCTTGTCATAGGTATCGCGGTCTTCTTCCAACGTCT
>CALVXL010000061.1 GCA_944369635.1 uncultured Clostridia bacterium | reverse complement strand
AGCATGCCGAAGAGCGGAAGCATAAAGAGCGCGACGATGTTGTCGAGCGCCATGATGATGCCGCGCAGCGCGTTGTCAAACCCGAACGTATTATCGAGAATTTTAGATATTATGTTGTCGTATACCTGCCAGAACATGGAGATCGTAAGAAATGCGATGCCCACAAAAATCGTGCTTTTGACGTTGAGCTTCATTTTCTCTCCTTTTCCCGCCGCGCGGCGTTTTGCGAAATTTGCGAAAACCGCCGCAAAACGGTGATTTACGGTAAAAATTATATCATAGGAAAACGGAAAATACAACCGCAAAACGAAAAAAACCGCCGCGGACAAGCCGCGGCGGCAAAATATTACCTTTTTATTAAACTTTTTTCGTTTTGTCTTCCATAAGCACTTTGGCAAAGACGTCCTCTTTCTTCATCGGTCCGAGATCGCCTTTCTTTCTGCTCCATACGGAGATTGTGCCGTCCTGCGCTTCCTTGTCGCCCACGACGAAGATATACGGCACTTTCGCCAGGCGCGCTTCGCGGATTTTGTAGCCGATCTTTTCGTTGCGGTTGTCCGTTTCGGGACGCAGTCCCATGCTTTCCAGCTCCTTTGCAACGGCGTTTGCGTATTCCGCGGTGCGCTCGGTTACCGAAAGCACCTTAAACTGCACCGGCGCAAGCCACAGCGGGAACGCCCCCGCATATTTTTCGATGAGCAACGCCAGCGTCCTTTCGTAGCAGCCGATGGAACTTCTGTGAATGACGAACGGCACCTGTTTTTCGCCGTTTTCGTCGATATACGTCATGCCGAAAGAATGTCCCGCGGCAAAGTCGAGCTGCAACGTGATGAGGGTATCTTCCTTGCCGTATACGTTTTTGATCTGCACATCGAGTTTCGGACCGTAAAACGCCGCTTCGCCGTCGGCTTCCACGTAATCGATGCCGAGATCGTCCAAAATGGTCTTCATGCGCGCTTCGGTTTCCTGCCATGCCTTGTCGTTGTCGATATACTTCGCCTTATCCGATTTGCCGCGTTTGCTGAAACGGAACGTAACGTCGTCTTTCAGCCCCAGACAATCGAGGAAATAATAGCTTAAGTCGAGACAGCGGCGGAATTCGTCCTCGATCTGATCGGGCGTACAGACGATGTGCCCGTCGGAAAGGGTGAACTGCCTTACGCGGATCAACCCGTGCATTTCGCCGCTCGCTTCCTTTCTGAACAGCGTTGCGGTTTCGGCATAGCGGCAGGGCAGATCGCGATAGCTCTTCAATCCGTTTTTATAGATCTGATACTGGAAAGGACAGGTCATCGGACGCAGTGCAAGCACGTCGGGATCGTTTTCGTCGCCGATGATAAACATCTTGTCGCGGTAATGGTCCCAGTGCCCCGAAATGCGGTAAAGGTCGTTCTTCGCCATGTACGGCGTTTTGGTGAGCATGAAGCCGCGGCGTTCCTCCTCGTCCTCGACGAAACGCGTCAGAATCTGCATCATCTTCGCGCCCTTGGGCATGAGAAGCGGCAGTCCCTGACCGATGACTTCTTCCGTCATGAACAGTCCCAGCTCCCTGCCGAGTTTGTTATGGTCGCGCTTTTTGGCTTCCTCCACTTTGGCGAGATATTCTTCAAGCTCCGCTTTCTTTTCGAACGCCGTACCGTAAATGCGGGTGAGCATCTTGTTCTTTTCGTCCCCGCGCCAGTAAGCGCCCGTCACGCTGGTCAGCTTGAAAGCCTTGATCTTGCCCGTGGACGGCAGATGCGGTCCGCGGCAGAGATCGACGAAATCGCCCTGCTTGTAAAAGGAAATTTCCGCGTCCTTGGGCAAATCGTTGATAAGTTCCTTTTTATACGGTTCGCCGAAATTATCCATCATTTTAAGGGCGTCCTTGCGGCTCAGCGTAAAGCGCTCGATGGGCAGATCGCCCTTGATGATCTTGTTCATTTCCGCTTCGATCTTGCCGAGATCGTCCTTGCTGATGGGCGTTTTGAAATCTATGTCGTAATAAAAACCGTTTTCGATGACGGGCCCGATGGCGAGCTTGCAGGTCGGGTAAATGGCTTTGACCGCCTGCGCCAACACGTGCGACGCGGTATGGCGGAACACGTCCAGCCCCGCTTTGTCTTTCAGCGTTACGATTTCCAGCGCGCAGTCCTTATCGAGCACGTGCGACAAATCGACTAAAACGCCGTCCACTTTGCCGCACACGGCGTTTCTGAAAAGCCCTTCGCTGATGCTTTTCGCAACTTCACCCACCGTCTTACCGCTTTCGGTCTCGATGACCGAACCGTCTTTCAATGTGATCTTCATCTTATTTCTCCTTCAAATAAAAAATCCTCAAACCGTAAAAACGGTTTAAGGACGAAAATATTTTCCGCGGTTCCACCTTAATTGCCGCCGTTAAGCGGCCACTTGAAAAGAAGTTTTTTCCGGGACTTCCGACCCGCGCCGGAGCAAGCGGTTTCGCTTTCGCGGTTCAATGCGTTCTCACAGCCCCGAACGCTCTCTGTAAAATCCCCGCGCGCTACTTGTCTTTCCCCTATTCGGCATTTGATTGTATCTGTATACTACACCCTTTTTGCCGTTTTGTCAACCGCTTTTCAGGAAAAATATCCTTTTCCCAGCGTAATTTTATCGCCGAAGTATTCTTTGAGATACTTTTCGTCGGTCGCGGGCAGAGGAGAATTGACTTCCACCTCTCCGCAGCCCGAAAGCAACACTTCGCGCACGATCCTGCCTTCTTCCAGCCCCTTATCCATCAGCTCGCCGCGCGACAGCCTCTTAAAGTCCGCGTCGTACACCTTTTCCCCTTCGATAAACACTTTCCGCTTTTTGTCTTCCAGAAGATAGGTGATGAAATCTTTGAGCTGCGTGCCCTGGAAATATTCCGGCATACAGTTGACGATTCCCTGCCATTTGGTTTTGAGCGGCCGCATGCGGAACTGAAAAATCCCGTCCACCGCGACGTATTCGAACCCCGTCAGCCTGCCGAACGCATAGCGCTTATCCTCTTCGAGATCGGCGGCGATGAGCGAGGTGAGCAAAAGTTCCCGCTCGATCCCGCTCAGCCCGAACGCCGATATAAGTTTTTTGAAATAATCGTATTTATAATTGACGGCGATGACGTCCGCCGCCTTGTCGCAAATTTCCCGCTTGACGATATCCGCATAGTAGACGGGGCATTCCGCCGTGAAAACCACTCTGCCCCCCGCGCGCTTCACCTGCGTGCGGCACTCCGCCTGCGAAAAAAACTCGCTGAGCGAAAAGCGGATATAATCTATGTTCCCCTCGTGAAAGTCCTTATCTGTCAAAGTTATCTGAACCATATAATCTATTTTATGCCTTTCTCCGCGTAAAATACGCCTTCCCTACGCTTTTTTGAAAAGATTTTTGTCTTTTAGCGTAGAATTTCCCCCTCTTATCAGCCGATAGAAAGCTTTATAGGTTTCGGAGATCAAAACGATGGTAGCCGCAGTGAGCAATGTTTTTGCCCACACGCCCAAAGAAAGCGGCGAAACGGCAAACATCTTGTACCCGACCTGTACGATCAGCACGTGGATGAGGAAAGTCAGAGCGAACGTCAAGGGCATGAGCTTATTGTTTTTCAAACCCGAAAACGCGCTCTTTTTGCCGACCTGGCGGCTGTTGAATGCGTTGAAGATCTGGAACAGGACAAAGAGCGTGAAGATGACCGCGCCCTGTTCGTCCGCCGCCGCACCGATAAAATTGAATCGCACCTGCAGCAAGAGCACCGCGGCAATATATATGCCGTTCATCAGAATGCGCGCGAACATTTTTTTCCCGACAATACTCTGAAACCGACTGACGGGTTTGTTTTCCATGAGCGACACATCCGCCGCTTCCAGCCCCAGCGTGAGCGCGGGCGGGCCGTCCATCACGACGTTGATCCATAAAAGCTGCAGCGTATTGAAGGGCGCGGGATACCCCGCGAGCAGCATGGCGACGATGAAAAACACGGCGGAAAGGTTGACGGTAAGCTGAAACAAGATAAATCGTTGCAGGTTGCGGTACACGTTGCGCCCGAACTCCACCGCCCGCACGACGGTGGAAAAGCTGTCGTCGAGCAGGATGACGTCCGCCGCTTCCTTGGTGATCTGCGAGCCCGTAATGCCCATCGCGATGCCGACGTCGGCATGGCGTATCGCCGGGGCGTCGTTGATGCCGTCCCCCGTAACGGCAACCACGTCCCCTCCGTTTTTCAGAAGTTTGACCACGCGCAGCTTGATGGCGGGCGTGCTCCGCGCGATGACGGCGATATCCTTTAACGCGAGGGAAAGTTCCGCGACGCCC
>CALVXL010000060.1 GCA_944369635.1 uncultured Clostridia bacterium | reverse complement strand
ATCGATCAGTCCGATATACCAGTATGCCTTTCCGTTGCGCACCAGCACTTTGGCGCGGATTTCTCCGTTGAATATGTTATTTTGCATATATCCGTCCACCAGGGCCTTCTGGTTGGCGTAAAGCGCGTCGAGCGCTCCGCTTAACGAAAGCGTGTTTTCGGGCAGGGCGGATTTCATCGTTACAACTTCTTTATTGCCGTTTTCCGAAATCGTAACTTCAAATTCGTTGGCCTGCGGACGGTATTTGAAAACGGTGTTCATGGAAAACGTTATGGGATTCAATGCGAATTTTTCCGTTACGGCAGTGCCGTTTACGTTAATCTCCGCAATGATTTCCGCATTGTCCGCGGTTTCGCTGAGAAGCGTGATCACAAGCTGGTCGGCAAGCGCGCTCTTTTTGCCGTCGTGTGCGCGCTCTTTTTCGATAAAGCCGCTTTTCGCGCGCAGAGAATAGTGTTCGCTTTCTCCGTAATACACGTTTTCCGTCAGTTCGCTGACGTAGGGGAGCAGTCTGTTTTCCTTCGCGCACGCGCTGAATAACAGGCAAACGCTCAGCACGGCGATCAAAATAAGCGATTTTTTCATAACGGTAAATATTATGCGGACAAAGCCCGCCGTATTCGTTACGCGATGTATTTTTTCAAAAAAAATATCTTCATTCGCCCGCGTTAAATAAAAAATAACTTGATTTTTTATTCGGATTTTGATACAATGGGAAAAAGTCGTGAAAAATGACTTTTTCGGATACTATTTATGAAAAAACTGATCGTCAAAACCGCGCTCATAACTTTAGCGTCGCTGCTTGCGGTATTTTTGCTGGTCCTCACCGCCATGACGATGTACGCGCCCCGCACGATGGCTTCCTTATTGGACGGCGTGGGAAATCGCGGCTTGTCGCTGTGGTATACGGAATTAGCTTACCAGAAATTCGGCGAAACAAACGATTTGACTAACGTTTTCGACAAGGCCGTTTCGGCAAAAGATTACGAGCGTACAATCAAATACGGCAATATTCTGATCGGACGCGAGGATTTTGCGGAAATTTGCGCTTCGCAGGATAACGGAGGGGCGGTTTCTTATAAAAATTACGTTTTCGGCAATACGTCGGTGGCGATGTATGCCGAAAATTATGCGGACGAAGACATATTGTCTTTCGCTTCCGCCACGGCGGAGGACGTGTATCCGCCTTTCAATGCATATCAGGTGCTTTTGTACAGCGATCTCACTTCGAAAGACAAAGAGTTTTTATCCGCATTGCGGGAAAAACTTTCTGCGCTCTTTACGGCAACTGCCGACGAAACGCTGCAAAACGATATAGCTTATCTCGATCAAATTCTGCAAGATTTAACATAAAGGAGAAATTATAATGGGTAAGATTGTAAAAGACGGGTATACGTTCGACGACGTACTCCTTATACCGCAGGCGAGCTCGGTTCTGCCGTATCAGGTGGATTTAACCACGCACCTTACGAAAGACATCAAGCTGAACATTCCGCTGATGAGCGCGGCAATGGATACCGTAACCGAAAACAGGCTGGCGATCGCCATGGCCAGGGAAGGCGGCATCGGCATCATTCATAAGAACATGTCTATCGAAGAACAGGCTTCGCATATCGACAAAGTAAAGCGCAGCGAACACGGCGTCATCACCGACCCGTTCTATCTTTCGCCCGAAAACTCCGTGAAGGAAGCGGTCGCGCTCATGGAAAAATACCGCATAAGCGGCGTTCCCATCACCAAAAACGGAAAGCTTGTCGGCATTCTCACCAACCGCGATCTTCGTTTCGAAAGCAATTACGATCAGCCGATCGACAATATTATGACGAAGGAAAATCTCGTGACCGCTCCCGTAGGTACTTCGCTGGAAGAGGCGCAGAAGATTTTAGGCAAACACAGAATCGAAAAACTGCCTATCGTGGATGAAAAAGGCTATCTCAAAGGGCTGATCACCATCAAGGATATCGAAAAAGCCATACAGTATCCCAATTCCGCAAAAGATAAAAACGGCAGGTTGCTCGTCGGTGCGGCAGTCGGCACGGCGGCAAACACCTTCGAAAGAATCGACGAACTCGTCAAAGCGAAGGTCGATATCATCACCATCGATACGGCGCACGGCCATTCCAAAGGCGTGCTCGATATGATTACCAAGGTCAAGGCGAAATATCCCGATCTGCCGATCATTGCAGGCAATGTCGCAACGGCGGAAGGGACGAAAGCGATCATCGACGCAGGCGCGGACGTCGTCAAAGTCGGTATCGGGCCCGGCTCGATCTGCACGACGCGTATCGTGGCGGGTATCGGTATGCCGCAGTTTACGGCGATTATGGAATCGGCGGAAATGGCGGATAAGATGGGCAAGAGAATCATTGCCGACGGCGGCATCAAATACAGCGGCGATATTACAAAGGCGCTCGGTGCGGGCGCTTCCGCGGTCATGATCGGGTCGCTTTTTGCTGGCACTTTGGAAAGCCCCGGCGACATCGAAATTTACCAGGGCAGAAGCTTCAAGGTGTATAGGGGAATGGGTTCGCTTTCCGCAATGGCTTGCGGAAGCAAGGACAGATATTTCCAGGAAAATGCAAAGAAACTCGTTCCCGAAGGCGTGGAGGGGCGCGTGCCTTATCGCGGCGCGATCAGCGAGATCATCTTCCAGCTGATCGGCGGAATCAGAGCGGGCATGGGCTATTGCGGTATGCCGACCATAGACGATCTGAGAAAGAAAGCGCAGTTCGTCAAGATCACGAACGCCGCGCTTATCGAAAGCCACCCGCACGACATTTCCATTACGAAGGAATCGCCCAACTATTCGCCGAAGATGTAAAAAATTTAAGAAAACAACGGCAAAACGCTTGCAAAAAAAAGCAAAAAAATGTAATATATATAAGCAACCGCCCGAAACGGACGAAAAGTTTCGGGCGGAGCTTAAAAAATAAAAAGGTTAAAAAATCTTTTTATGCGGATGTGGCGGAATTGGCAGACGCGCAGGTTTCAGGTTCCTGTGGTAACTCCGTGCAGGTTCAACTCCTGTCATCCGCACCATATAAGGGCAAAAACACGCAATAAAGTATTGTTTTTGTCCTTATTTTTTTGTTTTTTAAAGGAATTTTGCTTAATTTTGGGGACTAAATTGGGGACTAAAAATGCAACAATTCCATTTGATTTATTGAATATTCTTCCGAAAAATGGGTGTAAATTCTGCTTGTTGTGTTTTTTCCTGCTTTGTGTGCGGTAATATAATCGACCCATTCTTTATTTGCTCCGCATTCTTGAATACGGCTTGTAAATGTGTGTCGCAAGTCGTAAAGCCTATGATTTATCGGAAAATTCTTTCGAAAATGTTTTCCGAGTTCCGTTGCATTTGCGGTAATACTGCATTTTATATTTTCAAGCATAGGCATTAAATATGAATGTATCGGGATTTTTCTATAAGTTTGCACGTCGTTCTTTTTTTTCTTTGCGTCTTTTACTGTAATAAAATTATTTTCAAAAACAATACTTTTT
>CALVXL010000059.1 GCA_944369635.1 uncultured Clostridia bacterium | reverse complement strand
AGTCGAACGTTATGTATCAGACTTTAAACGCGTCGGCGGATAACGGGCTGCTTAACGGTACCAAGGGGCAGATCAACGAAAAAACGCTCCGCCAGATCGCAATGGCTTACGGCGGGGACACAAACGTTTACGGAAATGCGGTTTTGTATTTGAACAAACAGGACCTTATCGCATTCGGCGACGTGCGCGGGACGTCGAATAAAAACGCCGTGTACGAAATCACGCCGAACCCGGTGAACCCGAATATCGGAACCATTAAAGACGGCGGTCTTACTGTTCAATACTGCCTTGTTCCTACGCTTACGGCGCATAACGGAACGGCGCAGACGACAAGTCCTGTTCAGACGATGATTTACGGTTCTCCGTTGAATTTCGAGGAAGCGATTTTCGGCGATTTCGGCGTACGGGTTTCGGATGAATACAAGTTTGCCGAAGGTCTTCTGACCGTCATGGGCGAAATTATGGCGGATGGCGCGGTAGCCGTAGATAAAGGCTTCGTGGTCGTTACGATCCCAAAGACGTCGGGTTAAAAAGGAGTAAGCGATGAACGAATTGCTGGCAATGTTCAAATTGACAATTGGCGACAGATCGCCCGATACTACGCTGGACGATTATTATGAAAATTTTCTGAATATGGCGGAGGAGCAGCTGAAGTCAAACGACATTTCCGATGAAGTGCTGGCGACAAAGCTGGGACAATCGGCGGTGGTTTTATGGGCTGAAGCGCTGATGAATAAAAAGGACATTGCCGGCGATTCCACGCTTACGTTGCTCCGAAATACCCTTGCCGCACAGACAAAAGGAGAGCGGTATGCTCACGCTACATAAGCGCCTGAGTCTTGCCGAAATAGAAAGCAGAACTGCGAATGCGGCAGGCGATAGAAAAAAGTATGTTACGAGCGTAAAAGTGTTGGTATGCTTGGTAGACTTGGTTGGCGTGAATACGTCCCAAATAGGTCAATTGCAGGGGTTTACGTTGTCTTACAGCGTAGAAGTGCCGCGGATTCAGTATGAAAACGAAAAATACCTGTATTTTGACGGCGAGGTTTACGAAATCAAAACGCTGAGTAAAGCCAAATTGCCGACAAATATGCTGTTAAACGTTCAAAAAATTGGAGATAAGGAAACGAAAATCGCAATAGAGGAGTGGATTCATGAAAATTTATGACTCGGACGATGTTTTGGAAATTTTATATAACATAGTCGCACCTCTTGAAAGCGAAATTCCGATTTTTAAAACGCTGATGAGCGAAGATGATAACAGCACGCCGGAAAGTTACATTTTTATCCGCGACGTTACGGATTATTCGCGAATTTACGGTGACGGAGAAGAGCAGCTGAAACATGCTGACTGCGATATTATTTTGGTTTCAAAAACAAAAGCCGATACAAGCGGTGATATCCATAACGTTAATAAGAAATAAATTCAAAAATTGCTCAAGGCGGAGGGCGTTTCTTATAGCGGGTATAATCTCGGATATAACGATGTTCATAAAATTTCCGAGTATACGTGGAACGTGAAGTTTATCTATGGCTAAAGAAAAAGTGCGGAAAAGAAAGCCTAAGAGCGAGCGTCAAAGTTATAAGCCGACGCTTGATAAACTCGGAGATGCTTTGAAAGAAGTTTTAAAAGATATAACAGAAGAATTATACGCAGATGTTGATCGAGGGCTGGATAAAGCAGCAAGATATACCGAAGAAAAATTGGAAAATGCAACACCTATCGGAAAAGGCAAGGAAAGAGGAAAGACAAAAGCGTCTTGGAAAGTTGATTATAAATATACCAATGTTCGGTATATCAACAATGTTAATACTCGGCCGGGAGATCCTTCGCGAGGTGAAGGAGAGGACGTGCCCATAGTCAATTTATTGGAATTTGGCAGCAAGGGTAAACCTTTTGTACGAAAAACCATTGAAGCAGAGCAACAAAATATTATTAACATCATAAAAGGAGAGATAGAAAATGGGAAAACCTGATAAAACCGGAAAAACGCTTGTCCAGTTTAACGTGAAAAATGCGGTTTATGCGCTTATGGGAGTATCAAGTCCCGTAAAGCCGCTGACGTATATGAATACGCTGACCAAGGACAGGAACGTGACTGTAAAAAATATTTACGGAGACGGAGAATTGCAGGATTCTTTAAGCTCGGACCGCTCTATTTCGGGAGCGGTTGGCACGATTGCCCGCGATACGGATTTTGAAAAGGATCTCGGGCTTATTATGGAAACGGACGCAGGGCTTGCAGAGATTGCCGTCAAGTCAACACAACGCGTCAATATCGGCTTTGAAACCGAGTACAAAGAAAAAGGAATGCCTGTTAAGACAAAGAAAGTGTGGATACTGAACGTGCAGGTTTCTCCGCCGAATGAAAGCCTTACGCAAAATCAGGACGACATCACGGAAAGTACATACGATTACAATTATACGGGATACGGCGTAAATCTGAAAGATTCGGCAGGATCGGAAGATTATGTGGATGAAAACGGAAATACCGTTCGAATTTACACGGCAACGGCGCTTCCCGACGATGACAATTACGATACTTTCCTTGACAGCGTGCCTACGCCGAAAGCAAAAACTGCGTAAATATTTTCTCCGCATCTTATTGGGTGCGGAGCATAAGGGCGGTCAGGTAAGAGTGCGGCTCTATCGCGCGGCGGGTTCAATTCCCGTCCCGCCCAAATACCTTATAGAGCGAGGAAAGAAAAATGAAAGTAAAATTGCCATTTATAACAAAAGACCAGATGGAAAACGGGCGGCGGGTATTTGAATATACCGATAAAGAAATATCCGTTGATAACACTTTGAATGCGCAAATGCGATGGGAGTCGCGTTTTCCGGAACTTGCAGAACATGCAAGTATCGTAGATTACAGTACGCGGATAAAAGAAGTCGGTGGGACATCGCTTGCGGTTATTATATCCAAAATGAAAGTTATCTACTGTTTTTTGGATACGGAATTGACGTTCGAACAGTTTCTAAAAATGTTCGATTATTCGCAAAAAGAATATGTCGAGAAGTTGATAGAAAGGCTGACGGAAGCGTTTGAAGCGATTTTCGATGCGGCGGCTGAAAAAAACTGAAAAGGCATCAAGTGGAAATGGTTGAAATTTACAAACGAAATCATTTAATTTCAACCCAAATTGACGAAAGGTCAAAACGCCACTTGATGCCTACAAGTTTACGATACATAA
>CALVXL010000058.1 GCA_944369635.1 uncultured Clostridia bacterium | reverse complement strand
AAGAGCTTTTGCAGATCAAGCGCAAATATAAAGACGACCGCAGGAGCATGATCGTCGGCAGTGAAAATTCCGTTAAAATCGACGTCAGCGTGCAGGAAAAAATCAGTAAAAACTACGTGGTGGCGTTCACACGCGGGGGAATGTTCAAAAAGATCCCCGAAAAGAATTACCGCATGAGCGATAAGAACGTGGTGTCCGTTGCGCCGAACGATCTGGTTACGCTCGCCCTGCCCGCGGAGAGCGCAAACACCTTGCTTGCGTTCACCAACCTCGGCAACGCCTTCAAGATCGACCTGGAAATCGCGCCCGAAAGCCGTTTCCGCGATAAGGGCTATAAGTTCGGCGAAATCGTGAAAGACGCCGTCAAGGGCGAATACCCCGTGGCGTTCTTCACTTACGATAAGCTGCCCGAAGGGAAACTGCTGTTCTTCACCAAACAGGGCATGATCAAAAAGACCGACTGGTCGGAATACGATATCATCAAGTCGGCTTATCAGGCGATCAAATTAAAAGACGGCGACGAGCTCGTGAAGGTCGAACCCGATCTTCCCGAAACGACCGTAGCTTATATCACGAAAGACGGCATGTGCCTCAACGCGCTCAAAGACGATATCCCCGAACAGGGCAGGGTCGCGGGCGGCGTAAAGGGCATCAACCTCTCCGACGGCGACGAAATCCTCTTCGTGGGGCAGATCGACGATTCGGGCGAACTTATCGTCATCACGGGCGGCGGATGCTTCAAGCGCGTGATCGTAGGCGACATCGAGCCGATGGGGCGCTATCGTAAAGGCGTGAAGATCGTAACGCTCGATACCGAAAAGGTGGTATACGGCGGATTTGTGCAAGAGCCGTTCGACCTTGCCGTTTTCGAAGCGGAAAGCGCGTTTACCGTCAGCACGGAGGATATCAGCATAGAAAACCGCACGACCAAGGGTAAGACTCTGAAAAACGAACATAAAAAATGCAAACCCGTAGGAGCGATGAAGATTCATGAATAACGCGTTTTACGAAAAGATGAAAAAGATCCGAGCGTTTTTGCTCGATCTGGACGGCACGGTCTACATCGAGGGAGAGCTGATCGGCGATATGAAAAACACCTTGCGGGCCATACGCGAAAGCGGGCGCAAGATCGTATATCTTACCAACAATTCCTCAAAGACCGGGGAAACATATGTGGAACGGCTCAAAAAGATCGGCATCTGGGACGAACGCGACACGGTGTACACTTCGGGCGACGCGACCGTTGCCCTGCTGAAAAGCCGCTACGCGGGCAAGCGGGTGTATCTGATGGGTACGCAAAAACTCCGCGAGGAATTTTTGCGCGAGGGGATCGTTCTGGACGATGAGAATCCCGAAATTACCGTAATTTCCTACGATACCGAAATCAATTACGAAAAGCTTTGCAAGGTCGCGCTTTTCTTAAAGCGCGGCACTACATACATCGCCACGCACCCCGACGTGAACTGTCCCGCCAAGGAAGTGGACGTTCCCGATATCGGCAGCTATATGAAGATGTTCGAAGCCTCTACGGGGCGGCTGCCCGACGTCATCGTCGGTAAACCTTACCGCTTTATGGGCGAGGGGATTAAGGAGCTTACGGGCTGTGAGGAAGATCAGCTCGTCATGGTCGGCGACAGGCTTTATACCGATATCCGCTTCGGGCTGAACAATTCTTTCACCACGGTTTTGGTGCTCAGCGGGGAAACGACGGAAAAAATGTATTCCGAAAGCGGCATGAAAGCCGATATCGTCTTAAACAGCTTGAACGATATTTTGCCGTATCTTCGCTGAACTCCTTAAGCATTGCGTGAAAATTTACGTTTTGAACATTTAAACTGAATGATAAAACGCGCCCCGACCGAAACGGTCGGGGCGCGTTTATATTTTGCAGCGTAATTTAACGCGCTATGGAATTAATCGGCAACGATGAGCTCGCAGTGGCGTAAACTTTCGCTAAAGTCCGTTTCGGGCGCACGGTCGGTTACGAGAAAATCGGGCTTATCGCAGGGGAAAGTTTTATAAATACAGGTTTTGAAAAACTTGCTCGAATCGGCAAGCACCACGGTCTTTGCGGAATTTTCCAGCAAATATTTTTTGATTTCGCTCTGGTCGGCGTGCGCGTCGGTAAAATACCCGTTTTTGCTCACGCCGCTGGTGGAGATGACGGAGCAGTCGAAACTCATCGTCCGTATAAAGTCAAGCGTGCGGCTGCCGAGAACGCTGTTTCCGTAATTTTCCACTTCGCCGCACGCGATGGTCACGCTCACGTTTTTCAGTTGGGAAAGCCAGTAAGCCGTTCGGATTCCGTTGGTGATCACTTTCAGAGAGGTAAAATTTTCAAGATACGGTACGATACAGCCCACGCTGCTGCTGGAATCCATAAACACGCAGGAATTGTCGGGGATCAGCAGGGAAGCCGCCTCCGCGATGCGCCGCTTTAACGGCTGGTTCAGCATGAGCCGCGCGTTGAACGCCGCTTCGCCGTCGTTGTTTTTCACGCTGACCGCGCCGCCGTGGGTGCGCTTTAAAACGCCGTCCTTTTCCAAAATATTCAGCGCGCGCCGCACCGTCGCCGTGCTGACGTACAGTTTTTCGGCAAGTTCGTTCACGCTCGCCGCGCGTTGCACCGTTAAAATGCGCTTGATCTCTTCCAGTTTCTCGCTGTCCATAACCGCCCTCAAATAAACAAATTCTGATTGTTTCTGCTTATATAATACGCAAATTTTGTTCATTTGTCAATTTAATGAACACATATTGACAGTTTTCCGCATGTGTTGTACAATAAAAGCAGTAAACAAGGCGGGTGAAAGATGAAAGTTTTTCTTGCAATCGATATCGGCGCGACCAGCGGGCGGCACATCGCGGGCTTTAAGCAAAACGGGCAGACGGTAACGGAGGAAGTTTACCGTTTTCCCAACGGCGCAAAGACTGAAAACGGCTCGCTCGTGTGGGATACGGAAAGCCTTTTTCGGGAAATCAAAGCGGGTATAAAAAAGGCGTTTGAAAAATACGGCGCGATAGAAAGCGTTGCAATCGATACCTGGGGCGTGGACTATGTCCTGATGAACGGAGATAAGGAAATTTATCCCTGCTATGCCTATCGCGATTCCCGCACGGAGCGCGCAATCGACAAGGTGCATGCTCTGATGCCCTTCGACGAACTCTATGCGCGCACGGGATTGATGTTCGCAAGCTTCAACAGCATTTATCAGCTGTATTGCGATAAGCTGGACGGCAGGCTGGAAAACGCGACGGACTTCTTGATGCTCCCCGAATATTTTTCCTATAAGCTGACGGGCGTCAAGGCAAAGGAATATACCGACGCTACCACCACGGGGCTCGTCAACGCCGAAACGCACGCTTTCGACGAAGATATCGTCGAAAGATTGGGGCTGAAAAAAGCGTTGTTTTCGCATAAGCTCGAAAACCCGTCTTTCGTTTTGGGGAGATTTCTGCCCGAAGAGGAAAAAGAAGTCGGCGGCAGCGCAAAGGTCATGTTCTGCGCTTCGCACGACACGGCGAGCGCGGTCTACGGAATCCCCATGCAGGGCAATCAGCCGTATATATCGAGCGGCACCTGGTCGCTGATGGGCATCAAGTCGGAAAGCGCTGTGCTCGTTTCGCACGATCTTTCCAACGAGGGCGGCGTGAACAACACCTTCCGCTACCAGAAAAACATTATGGGCATGTGGGTGGTCAACAAGCTGAAAGAAACCCTCGTCCGACCCATGAGTTTTGCCGAAATGGACGCCGCGGCGGAGGAGAGCGGTTATAACCAAACGTTCGACGTCAACGACAAGGCGTTTTTCGCACCGACGAATATGCGCGAGGCGATTTTGGAGTATATGAAAAAGCACGGCATTCCCTTGCCCGAAACGGAAAAGGATTTGGTGCGCTCGGTATACCGTTCGCTGGCAAAGTGCTATGCGGAGACCTACGCGCTTCTCGAAAAGAACACGCAAAAGACCTACGAGGAGCTTTACATCGTGGGCGGGGGCGCAAAGAACAAACCGCTCAACCGCTTTACGGAAGAGTTCACGAAAAAGAAAGTCATCGCGCTGCCGATCGAATCGACGGCGCTGGGAAATTTAAAAATCCAGATGGGAGAGTAATATGAACAGATACGAAGAAGCGAAAAAGATTTACGCCGCGTTCGGCGTTGACGCCGAACGCGCGCTGGAAAAGGTGAAAAACATTCCCGTTTCCATGCACTGCTGGCAGGGCGACGACGTCGGCGGTTTCGAGGGCGCGGGCGAGCTGACGGGCGGCATACAGACTACGGGCAATTATCCCGGCAAAGCGCGCAATTTTGAAGAACTCACCGCCGATATGGACTTTGCCTTCCGCTTTATCCCCGGCAAAAAGCGTATCAATCTGCACGCGAGCTATGCCGTTACCGATAAAAAGGCGGATCGCGACGCGTTGCTGCCCGAGCATTTCGATCGTTGGATCGAGTATGCGAAAGTGCGAAATCTCGGCATAGACATGAATCCCACGTTCTTTTCGCACCCGCTTTCGGCAAACGGCACGCTTTCCGCGGCGGACGAAAACGTGCGCGCGTTCTGGGTGCGCCACGGCAAGGCGGTGAGAAAGATTTCCGCCTATATCGGGGAAAAGCTGGGCACGCCGTGCCTTTGCAACGTGTGGATTCCCGACGGGCTGAAAGACGTGCCCGCCGACCGTTTGGCGCCGCGCGCCCGCCTGAAAAAATCTCTCGACGAGATCTACGCCGACAAATACGATAAAAAATACATCGTCGATTCGGTGGAAAGCAAGGTCTTCGGCATCGGCATGGAAAGTTACACCGTCGGCTCTTTCGAATTTTATATGAACTACGCCGCGAAAAACGGGATATGCTGTCTTTTGGACAACGGGCATTTTCACCCGACGGAAACGGTGTCGGATAAGATCTCGTCCATGCTTTTGTTTAACGACAAACTCGCCTTGCACGTGACGCGCCCCGTGCGCTGGGACAGTGATCACGTCGTGCTCTTCGACGACGAACTCAAAGAGATCGCAAAGGAGATAATCTTTGCGGGCGCGGAAGAAAAGGTGCTCATCGGGCTCGATTATTTCGACGCGTCCATCAACCGCGTGGCGGCGTGGATCGTCGGTATGCGCAACATGCAAAAGGCGCTTTTGTTCGCGCTTTTGATGCCGCAGGAAAAGATGAAAACGCTGCAGAACGCAGGGGAGTTCACCGAACTCATGGCGGTTTCCGAACGGGTAAAGGAAATGCCGTTCGGCGACGTATGGGAAGAATATCTGCGGCGGGAAAACGTCGGCGGCGATTGGCTTGCCGAGGTGAAAAAATACGAAAAAGAAGTGCTTTTGGGGAGGAACTGAAATGAATTTCGATAAAATCAAAAGAAGTATCACGCAAAGCGTGCTCGACGTGAAGAACGCGCCCTTCGTCAGGGAAATGCGCAAGGCCTGCGCCAATATGTACCGCCTCGGCTGGGACGAAAGGAACGGCGGCAACGTCAGCTATATGCTCGACGAAAAAGAGCTGGAAAAATATCTCGACACTTCGGAATATATCCGCGAAATCCCCATGGGGTTCAAAGCGGAAAAGCTGGCGGGAAAATGTTTTCTCGTTACGGGAACGGGTAAATATTTTAAAAACGTGGACGAAGATCCCGAAAACAATCTGGGCATCATCAAAATCGCGCCCGACGGCGAAACGGCGCGCCTCTTATGGGGCTGGGAGGACGGCGGCAGATTCACCAGCGAACTTCCCGCGCACCTCATGAGTCACATGAGCAGGCTTTCCGTCGACAGCGAAAACCGTATTATCATGCATACGCACCCGACCAACCTTTTGGCGATGACTTTCGTGCACGATCTGAACGAGCGGGAATTTACCCGCACGCTCTGGCGCATGATCACGGAGTGCATGGTGGTGTTCCCCGACGGGATCGGCGTTCTGCCGTGGATGCTCTGCGGCAATAACGAGATCGGGGAAGCGACGGCAGAGAAGATGAAGGAATTCCGCCTGGTCGTATGGGCGAATCACGGCATATACGGCGCGGGCAAAACCATGGACGAAGCGTTCGGGCTCATCGAAACGGTGGAAAAGGCGGCGGAGCTTTATTTAAAGATCGCGCACCTGCCTGTCAAAAACACCATTACCGACGCGCAGCTGAAAATCATCGCCGACGGGTTCGGACTCAAAGCGAAGGAAGGCTGGCTCGACTTATAAGCGCAAAAAAATTTCCGTAAAAATTTGGTCTCGCGCTTGCAAAGCATTTGACAAATTTCCGCCGATTTGGTATTATAGAAAAAATTACAAAGGAGCGGAAAAAAGTGTTTTTCAAAAACGCGCGCTTAATGACGGAGAACGGTATTCAACCGTTCGACATAGCGGTAAAAAAGGGTTTTGTGACAGACATTTTAAATCCCGCATCCGAGGGGAAAGAATTTTCTTCCGAGGGCGAAGCCGTTATTTCTTTAAAAAACAAAATCATTTTACCGGGTTTGATCGATGTACACGTACATTTAAGAGAACCCGGTTTTTTTTATAAAGAGGGGATCAGGAGCGGTACTTCTGCGGCGGCGGCTGGCGGTTATACCGCGGTATGCGCCATGCCGAATTTAAACCCCTTTCCCGACAGCGTCGAGCACCTCGCCGCGGAAGAAGAGGCGATTCGAAAAGACGCTTTGATTTCGGTTTATCCTTACGGCTGTATCACCGAGGGGGAACGAGGGGAAAAACTGGCGGATATGGAAAAGCTGGCGCCGCGCGTCGTGGCGTTTTCCGACGACGGCAAGGGCGTGCAGAACCCCGCGCTTATGGAAGAGGCGATGCGGCGGGCAAAATCGCTCGGCAAGATCGTCGCCGCCCATTCGGAGGACGAAAGCCTGCTCTGCGGCGGATACATACACGACGGCGCTTACGCAAAAGCGCACAACCATAAGGGGATTTCCTCGGCAAGCGAATATAAGCAGATCGAACGCGATATCGCGCTGGCGAAAAAAATCGGGCATAAGCACCATGTGTGCCATATCTCGACAAAGGAGAGCGTAGAGCTCATCCGCAAAGCCAAGGCGGAGGGCGTCGACATAACTTGCGAAACC
>CALVXL010000057.1 GCA_944369635.1 uncultured Clostridia bacterium | reverse complement strand
CGCATAGGTGAACATTTCGTCCGTTCTGTAAAACATTTCGCAGAGTTTGGGAATTACGCCCCATTGAACGGAAAGTTTGTTCATTACGCGGCGGTTCATCGTCAGCGCCACAATGGGTACGTTCGGGCGGAAACGGGAAATCATCGCCGCAGATGCGCCGCTCGCCGTAAATACCACGATGGCTTTTGCATTGATTTCAAATGCGGTGTTTACGGAAGCGTGTGAAATCGTGTCATCGGTAAGAATGGCAAAATCGGTGTTTAAATGACGTTTGTGATAATCGATGTTGTTTTCCGCTTCCACGGCGATCTTTGCCATGGTGGCGATCACGTTGGGGGGATTGATCCCGACCGCGCTTTCGGCGGAAAGCATAACGCAACTGGTTCCGTCGTAAACCGCACTGGCTACGTCCACAATTTCCGCACGGGTGGGGCGAAGTTTTGTGATCATGCTTTCCAGCATTTCCGTCGCGGTGATGACAAATCTGCCTTGATTACTGCTCTTTTTAATAAGAAGCTTTTGCAAGGCGGGAAGCTTCTCGTAGGGGAGTTCTACGCCCAGATCGCCGCGCGCTACCATGATTCCTTCGCTTGCGGCGATAATGTCGTCTATGTTGTTAATGCCCATCTGGCTTTCGATTTTTGCCACAAGCGCAATGTCTGTACAGCCGTGTTTTTTCAGATACGATCGGATTTCCCGCATACAATCGCCGTCCTGTACAAAGCTTGCGGCTATGAGTTCGGCGTGTACCGATATCGCAAAATCAAGATCTTTTTTGTCCGTTTCGGAAAGAAACGGAAGGTTCAGCTTTACATTGGGAACAAACAGCCCTTTTCTGTCGGAAAGGGTTCCGCCGTTCATGGCAATGGCGTAAATGTCGCCGTCTTTGATTTCGGAAACCGAAAAAACCAAAAGTCCGTCGTTTAACAAAAGCGTGTCGCCCGCTTTTACGTCCTTATATAAATCTTTATACGTTACCGAAACCATGCTTTCGTTTCCGATAACGTCCTTTGACGTGAAAATAAAGGGCATATTTTCCGTCACCTCGATCTTGCCTTTTTCAAAAGTGCCGATACGCACTTCCGGACCTTTTAAATCGATCATGACGGGCAAGGCGATTTTCATTTCTTCCCGCACTTTTTTAACGTTGGCTATTCTTTCGGCGTGTTCTTCGTATGTGCCGTGGCTCATATTGATACGCGCAACGTTCATCCCTGCGATCGCCATCGCCTTGATTTGCTCGTACGTCGTGCTCGCCGGACCGAGCGTGCAGACGATTTTTGTTTTTCTCATGAAAGTCCTCCGAATATGTTTGTCTTATCGCACGTTATATATTATAATGAATATAACACATAATTGCAAATATACTAAAGCTGTAGTGCAATTATTTTTCGGAGTTTTTATGGAAAATGATCATATTTCCGCAAAATTTCCTTTTTACGGGAATTTATCGGATGAACAGAAATGCGAGTTGAAAAAAAATTCTTCCGTTTTCAGGTTTGCAAAGGGAGAACATATCCACAGTGCAAACGACGATTGTCTCGGCATTGTGTATTTGCTAAGAGGACAGATTCGCGTTTATATGATTTCGGAAGACGGCAGGGAAATCACGCTTTACAGACTTTTTGAAAACGATGTGTGCGCGCTGACGGCTTCCTGCGTGCTGGACGCCGTGACTTTTGACGTATTTATCGACGCGGAGGAAGATTGCGAACTTCTCGCCGCGGGCGCGGCGTATTTCCGCAGGTTGAAAAGCGAAAATATTTATGTGGAAGCTTTTATTTATAAAATCGCGACGCAACGTTTTTCCGATGTGATGTGGGCGATGCAACAGATTTTATTCATGGGAATGGATAAACGGCTTGCGATTTTTCTGTCTGATGAAATTTCGCGCAGCGGAGAAAATTCCGTTAAACTTACGCATGAACAGATCGCGCGATATATCGGCAGCGCGAGAGAAGTGGTTTCGCGTATGCTTAAATATTTTGAAAGCGAAAAGATCGTCGAACTTTCCCGCAAAGAAATTCGCATAATTGATAAAAAGAAACTGAAAAGTTATTTTTAAAACCATTGGAGCGAGCCGACCGGCTCGCTCCAATGGTTTTATGTTTGACAACGGATGAACTTGTTTTGAAGTTTATGTAATTAAACTTTCAGTAAGGACTTTAACGAATCGTAGGGTTGATAGCCCAGGGAAGAATTTACGATTTTCCCGTTTTGCATGACGACAAGTTTCGGAATAGACATTACGCCGAATTTTGCTGCGAGTGCGTTTTCTTCGTCTACATTGACTTTGCAGACTTTTACGTCGGAATAATCTTCCGCTATTTTATCGACGAGAGGGGAAAGCATTTTGCACGGACCGCACCAGTCTGCATAAAAATCGATCAGTACGGTTTCTTTTGCCTGTAAAACTTCTTCTGCGAAATTTCTTTCTGATATTTTTGTAACTTTCATAATCGTTTACCTCGTTTTTTTCTTTTTCTACATTATATTAAATTTTAAAGAAAAAATTCGGTGATTAAGTCACAAAAAGCCGCCCGAAGATGAAGTGAACCCCAAAGTTTGGACAAAAATTTAATTAAATTGTTTGGTAATGAGTTCGGTATTGCACCGGGCTCATTCCTTTTAATTTGCGAGAAATTCTCTTGTTGTTCCAGTAGAATATGTATTT
>CALVXL010000056.1 GCA_944369635.1 uncultured Clostridia bacterium | reverse complement strand
ATCTTTTTCGGAAAGCGGAAAAGTCTGCGCAAGCTTTCCGCACGGATTCGCCTTACCGAAAAGTAAATTGACACATGCAACGCCGTTTCGGCTGCCCGCAAGCCCTGTCCACAATACGCTTTTTACTGCTGAGAGCCAAGGCATTGTTACGGGAGAACCGCACTGCAATACTGCGATTACGTTCCGATTGACATTGGCAACGCGCCGTACGAGCTCATTCTGCGCCGCAGACAGCGCAAGGTTTTTTCGGTCTTCCCCTTCGCTTTCCTCCGATTCACTTAAACCGAGGAACAACAACGCGACATCGCATTTTTGCGCCGCTTGTTCTGCCGCACAGAGTAAATCCTCGTTTGTTTCACAATTTTCGTCATATCCGTCGGCATATTCAAAAGAAATATTCTTTTCGCATAACGCTTCAAAAACGCTGTCGACAAAAACGGGATTGATTTTACCGCTTCCGGCGCCCTGATAACGCGGCTTTTTGGCGAACAAGCCGATGACGGCAAGTTTTTTATCCGAAGACAACGGCAAGGCTCCGTCGTTTTTTAAAAGCACTGCCGATTGCTCCGCAAGCCTTTGCGCGAATTCCAGCCCTTCTGGCACGCGAAACGTGCCGGAATTCAAGTTTATTTTTTTAATTAACTTTTCCACGCGAGTGGCGCTTTCATCGATTTTCCGCTCTTCCATTTTGCCTTCGAGCACGGCGTTGACGATATCAGTTTCGGAATAAGCAGTCCCCGGCATTTCCACATCCAATCCCGCCTGATAAGACTTAACCGGGTCGCGCATCGCGCCCCAATCGGTAATAAATACCCCGTCAAACCCCCATTCTTCACGCGCAATACGAGTTAAAAGCGTTTTATTTTGCGAACAGTACTCACCGTTTAAAAGATTATACGCCGTCATCATCGCAAATGGCTGCGACTTTCTGACGATGATCTCAAATTGTTTCAGGTAAATTTCCCTGAGTGCGCGTTCATCGACCACACTGTCGCTGTACATTCGGAAATTTTCCTGAGAATTACAGGCAAAATGTTTTACACATACGCCAACGCCCTGCCCCTGCAATCCGTTAATATAGGCGGCGGCCAGTTTGCCCGTAAGCAAAGGATCTTCCGAAAAATATTCGAAATTTCTTCCGCACAGCGGACTGCGCATATGGTTGACTGCGGGACCGAGCAATACCGAAACGCCGCTAGCAAGACATTCTTTTCCGAGCATTACGCCTTCTTCGTACAATAAATTGACATCCCATGAACATGCGGCTAAAGACCCTGTCGGATACACAACGGCCGGTTCGCTTTTTCCGATGCCGATCATATCGCCGTCTGCACACTGTTTCCGCAGACCGTGCGGTCCGTCCGTCAGCATGATATCCGGCAAACCGCACGCCTCGCCGCGGATATACCAAAAGTCCTTACCGCAAAGCAACGAAGCTTTTGCCTTCAATGCGGCGACTTTTTCTTTTTTCTTCACTTTTTCATTCATTATTCCGTCTTGCCTGCAAAAACGCTGTTTTTTCCTTTTCATTCGGTTTTATTTACCGATACGATTTCCCAAGTGCCCGTAATAATTAATATCGTCCATGAACCGACACTTACGTTTATGTAGCGCCCGAAGGAAGAGTAAGAACTTGCCCCCGCATCGAATACTTTTTCCGCCGACGCCACCTTTTCCTTGATAAACTCCAAAAAGTTCGTTTCTTTAGAGAGTTTCAGTTTTTTTCTGCACTTTTTTTCCGTTTTCCCGCTGAAATGAAGCTTTCCGAGATTCTCCAGCAATTCTTTTTTCAATGCTGAACAATTATTTTCGAAAATTTCCTTAATGATTTCGTTTGCTTTCTCATAATCCCGATACGGTACGAAAAGTTTATAATTTCCCAGCGGCAAAGCCAAAGACGATCTGAAACCGTCTCCCGACGGAATCACTGCGCACAAAATGTTTTCCGCATCGAATATTTCCTTCAGCATTTTGCCCAAAGAAACATCCATCTCGGTCAGATAACAAAAGTCCTCCGCTACCGGACTTCTGAGTCCGGTTCTTCCGCAAAAGCCGCAGACACTCGTATTGTTCAGATACTTACAGTTTTCACAATAAAACACGTTTAATCTCCTAAAAAACAAAATCAATTTAAAAACGCAGTGTTTTTAAGTAGCATTGTTTTTACATTATCATTCCGAAAATGACTTGCAAAACGTTGTAAAAATACGGTTTTGCTTTCCTCACGAAAACCCGTTTATCCTTCCAGAACTTCCAATACGCCTAACAAAACGATAATATCATAATTTTTCGTTACGTCTTTGCCCGCTAAATTCTTAATACTGATCTTTCCGACGGTATTATTCGCCTTTCCGATATCCGTGATCATCCCTGTAACCGTTACGGAAATACTGTCGTTTTCCGCCAACGATCCGAGCGAAACGCGATGCTCCCCGTTTATCAAGGGCTTGCCGTCGTATATCTTGACGTCTGAAGCCGTTGTAACGGTGATTTTGCGGCGGCTCACCATCAATGCATATTCGGCGTCAAATGTAATGTAAAAACGATTCGTCACATCAACTTCGGCCTCGTTGAAAACCTTTACGGAAAGAGCTTCAAATACTGATAAATCCAGCACGCCCGCGTCGGTAAGACCGATTCCTTTCAGCGACAAACGCAGACTGTACCCCTGCGGCAAGCCGCTTATTGTATAATCGTTTTCGTCGTACATGAGCGGCGTGCCGTCGTAATATTTTTGCAGACTGTAAGGCCGTACGGTAATTACCGCTTCTTCGACAACCTTCAGACGGCCGAACAAATAGCGGAATCGAATTCCCGTTTCCTTTTTACCGTTCGGCGCATAAAATTCGAAAGACAAAATCTGACTGTAGGTTTCGCCGATTTCCGTACGGTCGCCCTCAAAAATAGCCTTGTAGGTGTAACCTTCGTTAAGAAGTTCACGGAAGTAATAAATGTCGTTCACCGTCGCGCCTACCACCGATTCCGCATAAAGCGGCAACCCGTCGTACTGTTTGATTTCATCTGCGGGCTTGATATAGATCACCGAAGGTTTACCGCCGATCGATCCGCCTTCGCCGAACACCGGTCCTCCTCCCGTCACTTCAACATTAACCCAGCCGAGCCCGTCGATATATACTTCGACCCAGGCATGCGCTTTCAATGAATCGATATCCGTCCACTCGCCGGCCACGGTATCGCTCGCATATCCGATAGTATAACGCGCGGGGATTCCCAACGCGCGATAAAGCATGGTAGCCGCACTTGCAAAATGCTGGCATATTCCTTCTTTATAATCGCGCAGGAAACTGACGACTACATCGCTTTCGGAATTGAGCATCGGATCGAACTCGCTGTTATAAACCGCCGCTCCCTGGATATATTTTGCTACTTTTGAAACGACAGACGGATCCTTACGGTCGAACCCTTCTTTCGCGATGATTGTATCGAGATAGGAAAGCGTGGATCCCGGCACATAAAGATAATGATTCGTAACATACAGGCGATAAGCGAATTCCATCGCTTTGTATTGCGCGAGATCTGCCGAAAAACCGCCTTCCGATACCGAGTCGTAAGGATAATACCGCAGGCTGTAGATTTCATCCGTAAGCCCCTGATAGCGCACATCGCTCGTTTATATGTTATAATCGAATGCACCTTTTGCGATATAATACGGCAAAAGATAATCTTCGCCGAAAACCTGTATCTTGATTTCCGCGTCGGCATATCCCGCATTCTCCAACGCTACGCCTGTGAGATAATTCATGCAGTACATATCGTCCATCCATGTATCGTAGCTTGTCGCCTGCAACCACTTTCTTCCGGTATAATCGCCGAAGCTCATCAGACGGAGATACACCATGCCTCCGACTTCGGAATTTACTTTTAAAGCCACGCGCCCTTCGCCGCTACTGTCCCCGCCTGGTAAAGCGCCGCCACCGAAGGAACCGCTCGTATCCAGTCTGCTTCCGCCCTGATAATCGGATTCCGTAACCTCCAGCAGACCGTAGATATACTGGATAGAATAATTGTTCGTGGTGTCTGTACCGTCTTCGTCAAACACACCTATTTCCAACTCATTCTGCTTTACGCCAACATCGAAAATATAGGAAAGTTCTAATACCAAAGTTTCCTCGCCCTCGGCAATTTGGTATTTGCTGACTTCAGACACGCTGTGGCCTTTTTCATAATGCGCCTGCCCGTCATATGGCCAGGAATTGCTGTCCGTCTGTATAACAATCGGGCGCTTGGTTACGGATAGTATGCCAAGCTTACAGGACACGCGTATCACATCGGTCACGTCCTTTCCCGCCGCACTCGTAACCTTGACGCTGATATAATTATATTCCGTTCCCACAAAAAGTTTGGAACCGACACATTCCGCTTCGACGGTATATCCGTCGGGCAACGTGTTTTCCAGCGTAAATTCGTCGCACGTGAGCGGCGTGCCGTCGTAAACCTTTTCCGCACCTGACGTCACGATATATAACTGTCCGTCAGGAATTTGCACCGTAAGTCTTCCTAACTTAATCTGAATATCGTAATTATGCGTTACATCCCTTTCGCCGTCCAAAATCCGGATGCTTTTCAACGTATTTTCACTGAATCCGATTTCCGTTTGCGTTCCGGAGTATTCCGCCTGTAACGTCTGCCCCTCAGCCAGTTCATAAACTATTTCGCAGGTATGTTTTACCAGCGGTACGCCGTCATACATTTTCTCCGCGCTGCCCGTCTCGACTGTAATCGACAAAGGAACGACCTCTATAACGCCGCTTTCCAGAAAAATCGTATAGTTGAACGTAACGTCGCGCGTATTTTCAAAAATGCGTACGGAGCCCTCCGTAATTTCATTTACCGTTTTGCCGACTTCCGTTATGGATCCCGTCGTCTGTAACGTAAAAACGTGCCAGGATAAAAGTCCTTCCCCGTTTATCTCCGCCTGAGCGACAGCCTCCCCCGAATACACCGGTTTACCGTTATATGTTTCTACGATGCTTGCAGCGGTAAATTTCACGGGACGAGGCGTAACGGTAAGGATATCCGTTAAAAAGGTAATTTCATAATCGTACGTCTTATCGTTGCCGTTTTCGTCGTAAACGGTAAAGACGTCCACTCCGCATTCGCCGTTCCCTACGTCTGTTTGTTTTCCGTATGTCTGCGTATAAGTATTGTGCCCGTTTACGATCGCGGGTTTACATTCGGAACTGATTTCAACGCGGGAAGCAACAAGGGGTTCGCCGTCGTACACCTTTTCACCGCCTATCGCTTTTACGGTTATGGGACGAGGTGTAACTTCAAGCACTCCGTAATTCTGCGAAATTTCGTAATTGTCCGTTACGATTAAATACTCTTCGTCCCTCACGGAAAAGTAAAGTTGGTTTTCCGACGTGCCGACGTCTGTAATCACCGTCATGGCCACGACCACCGCCCTATGCCCCTGCAGAAAATCATAAGGCGTGTTTTCGCTTACGGAAAACGAATTGCAAAAGTGCGGATTTCCGTCAAATATCCAAGTTCCGCTCCCCACGTCGACCGTCACGGGACGGCGCAGAATCTTTAATATGCCGTAACGATATTCCAAAGAATAATTAAATGTTACGTTACGCAAACCATCCGATATTTCTACCGATCCGATGAGATTGTCCCATTCACCCGCGTCAACCTGTTCCCCGATCACTTGTACGGATACTTCCTGACCCGACACAATCGCAAAACCGTATTCGCACGAGATCTGATATTCGTCGCATGTGAGCGGCGTGCCGTCGTATATCTTTTCCGCACTTCCCGAAGTAATGACGATAGGACGCGGCGTTACCGTGAGCGCGCCGTTCTCATAAGTTATCTGATAATTGAACGTGACATCGCGTTCCCCGGCCGTCACCGTAAATGCCGCCACGGAATTCACGCCCGTGCCGACGTCAGTCTGCTCTCCGACATTTACGGCAGCGCCCGCGTGTCCCATTGCCAACGCGTCGCCGAACGGACAAAAAGCTTCAAAACCGTTCTCTTTAAGCGGAGTGCCGTCATATATTTTTTCCGCGCTCGCCGC